>DATECV010000206.1:0-11079 GCA_035286725.1 Dehalococcoidia bacterium
GTCAGCATCAGCAACAACGTCTACTGGCCGCACTCCTTCCGGCGTGAATCCAACGTCAAGCCGATGCCGATCGAACGTACGGAATCGCGGTACTATCTCCGCATCGGCGTGGCGGACGAGCCCGGCGTCCTGGCGCGCGTGGCAGGGAAGCTGGCCGACCGCAAGATCAGCATCGCATCCGTCATCCAGAAGGAAGTCGACGGGCAAGCCGAGGCCGAGATCGTGATCATGACGCACAACGCCGTGGAAGCTGCCATGCGACGTGCCCTCGACGAGATCCGCACGCTGGCGGGTGTGGTGGAGGTGGAGCAGATGATACGGGTGCGTCCATGACAATGAACGATCCGCAGCACGACGGGCACGCCACGGCCAACACACTGGGTTGGGTGCAGGACCAGGTGATGGCGCTGAAGACGCAGCTCGGGCGCTTCACGCAGCAGGGAGACCAGCTCCAGGCCGCTGTCCTGGACATCAACGAGAAGCTGCGGGACAACGAAGCCCGCGTCCGCGAGATCACCGCCCGCACGCTGGGACTCCCTTCCATGGCCGAGCAGCTCCGGCAGCTTTCGGGCCTGCTGGACCGCATCCAGGACGCCGAAGTCCTCATCGACACGAAGTTCGAGCTCCTGGAGCGCACCACCGGCGAGGAGAAGTCCCGCGACCAGGCGGAGAAGAACGACGCATACCGCCGCCTCCAGGACGTCGAACGCCGCAGCGAGAGCCTGCTCGAGCGGCAGTCCGCGCTCGACGACTCGACCCGGCGGTTCCAGGAGGAGTTCTCTCGTGGCAATCTGCAGTACCAGGGACTGAGCCAGCGGCTGGAGGCGGTCGAGACGAAGACGGGCCGCAGCGTCGATGCGGTGATCCGGCTCGAGCAGCAGCACGCCGAGATGGAGCAATCGTTGCGAGCCCTGCGCCGCGAGGACGACGTGCTTGCCGAACGCGCCCGCCTGGCCCACGAGGTCGCGTCGCGGTTGGAGACCGATCTCCACGGGATCCAGGAGGAGCTGCGCGTCCTGCCGCTGTTGACCGAGCGCGTCGAGTTGCTGCGCGCCGAACGCCAGCGGCTGGAGGACCGTACTTCGCACCTGGAGGAAGCGTTCGCTCACGCCGAGACGCGGCTCGAGCGCGAGGAGGACTTTACGACGCACGTGGACGCCCGGATGAAGGCGTACGACGGCCGCATCGACCACGTACACACGCTGACGCTGGACTTCCGGCGCACGATGACGGAACAGCTCCTGAAGCTGAACCAGATGATCGAGCGGATGAAGCGGCGCGATGTCGAAGAGCTGGAGCGACAGGTGAAGGAGCTCCGCGGTCAGCAGAGCCAGCTAAAGACCGAGGACGAATGACGGCAGACTCCTCACCCCGCGCCCGCGACGCCGCGCCACCCCGCGGTGTCCTCCACCGATACGCCGAACGCCTGCCCATCACCGCCAACACGCCGCTGATCACGTTGGGCGAGGGCGACACGCCCCTGGTGCGGTCGCAGTCCATCGAGCGGGACCTGGGGTGCGAGGCGCTGTACTTCAAGCTGGAGAGCTGTAATCCAACCGGGTCGTTCAAGGACCGGGGCATGGTGGTGGCTGTCGCGAAGGCGATGGAGGATGGAGCCCGGGCGATCATGTGCGCCTCGACCGGCAACACCAGCGCCGCCGCCGCCGCATATGCCGGCCGCTACGGCCTGAAGAGCTACGTCATCGTGCCCGACGGCAAGATCGCGCGTGGAAAGCTGGCGCAGAGCGTGGTGCACGGCGCCGAGATCATCGCCGTCGACGGAAACTTCGACGTGGCGCTCCGCATGGCGCGCGAGATCACAGCGAAGCACCCGATCGCGCTCGTGAACTCGGTGAATCCGCATCGCATCGAGGGCCAGAAGACCGCGTCCTTCGAGATCGTGGACGCGTTGGGTGACGCGCCGGACGTGCTCGCGCTGCCCGTCGGCAACGCCGGCAACATCACGGCCTACTGGCGCGGGTTCGTCGAGTATCACCGGCTGGAGCGCACCTCCGGCCGGCCGCGCATGCTCGGCTTCCAGGCCGCCGGCGCCGCGCCGTTGGTGCAGGGCGCGCCCGTGGCATCGCCGCAGACGGTGGCGTCCGCCATTCGCATCGGGAACCCGGCGTCCTGGAAGAGCGCCATCTCCGCGCGGGACGAGTCGGGCGGCAGTATCGAGGCGGTCACCGACGAGGAGATCCTGTCGGCCTATGCGCGGCTGGCGCGCGAGGAGGGGATCTTCTGCGAGCCCGCGTCGGCGGCGTGCGTCGCCGGGGCGCTGAAGAAGGCCGCGGGTGGCCGCAGCTTCGCGGGCCAGACGATCGTCTGCGTCATCACCGGCAGCGGGCTGAAGGACCCCGAAACCGCGCTCGAGCACGAACCCGCGATACACCATGTGTCCGCGGACCTCGCCGCTATCGAACGCGAGATGGGCTGGGCTTAGCTGCTACCGTAACGTCACACGGCGTTACGGATCGGAATGACAGACGTTGTTTGAACGGCCGCTGGTGGTGGCGCTGCCAGCGTCTCGCGGATGTCGATCAGGTCGCCTTTGGTCTCGACGCGCGTGCCCAGCTCGCGCTCGATGCGGTCGATGGCCCCGATGACGGTGCTGTGGTCGCGGTTCCCGAAGAGCCGCTGGATCTCGGCGACGGTTTTCTTCGCGTCGTGGCGCAGCACGTACATCGCCAGGTGGCGGGCGTACGAGACATCGCGGCTGCGGCTGCGGCCGGTCAGGTCGGCGCGACCGCTGCCCGTCTGCGCGCACACCGCCGCGATCACGTCGTCTACCGAAGGCAGCGCGGCGTGGCCCGCGAGTGGCCCTGAGCCGGCGGGGGTGGTGAAGACCGCCAGCGCCCGGTCGATGACCTCGGGGGTAGCCTGACCGCCCACCAGGGGGACGTGCGCCAGCACGCGGTTCAGGTAGCCTTCGAGCTCGCGCACGGTGGGGCAGCAGCGCTGGGCGATCTGCTCGAGCGCGGCGTCCGGGAGGCGGAGGGCGCAGTGGCCGGCTTTCGCACGCAGGATCGCCAGGCGTGTCTCGAACGAGGGCCGCTGGAGGTCCGCCTGCAGTCCCATCATCAAACGCGTGCGCAGCGCCTCCGATAGCCCGCTCAGTTGCGATGGCAGGCGGTCGCACGTGACGACCACCTGTTTCCCGGCGGCGTGCAGGTCGTTGAAGGTGTGGAAGAACTCTTCCTGGAACCCGGGCCGCGTATCGAAGAACTGCACGTCATCGATGAGAAGGACGTCGCAGTTCCGGTAGCGGCGGCGGAAGCCTTCGAACGACTTGTGCTGGGCCGCACCGCCGAACTCCGTGCCGAAGCGCTCGGCCGTGGCATACACAACGGCGAGGCCCGCCGTGTGCGCCGCGTGGCCGATCGCGCTCAGCAGGTGCGTCTTGCCCAGCCCCGGGCCGCCGAAGATGACCAGCGGGTTCTGCCGCCCCGGCGCACCTACGACGGCCAATGCCGCCGCGTGCGCCAGCTCGTTCTCCTCGCCCACGACGAACGTGTCGAAGGTAAGCGCGGGATGTAGCGCCGGCGCCCTGCTGGGCGATCGTCGCATGAAGGAGGGGACGGCATCCTGGCCGTCGAGTGCAGGCGAGCTATCGGGTTCCAGGGCCGGCGCCGAGTCCTCCTCCGCCCGCACGACCTCGAAGGACACGCCGACGGGGCGGCCCACGACGCGGGCAAGCGCCTGGAGAATGACCTTGCGCATCCGGACTTCCAGCCACTCCGTCTTGAAGTCGTTGGCCGCGCCGACAACGAACGTTTCGTCATCGAACCGCAGTCCGATGGTGTCGCGGAGCCAGGTGTCGTAGTTGGGCTTGTTCACCGAGACCTGGAGCTGGCCAAGGGCGGCAGCCCAGATCGTCGCCGGAGTCGTGTCGTTCATCGAGGCGCCGCCTCGTGTGTGTCTGTGCGTGTGTGGCCGGTGTGTGTGCATCCTGCAACAGGCAACACGAATCCCTCCGACGGCGCGTCCGGTCTCCGGCGTGCGTTGAACGATGATCGCGGTAACTGAAACGCTCCCGAGGGTCGAAGTCCCTGCCGAAGTGTCGGGCCCTGCCGCGGTTGTTACCCATGCCCTCCGCGGGTGCGGCGCTTCCGGATGTCGTTGGCGTCGCGCGGGCCGCTGTATAACCCTGGGAACAGGGCGCATCATACGCGTGGGGTGTGAGCGGGTCAAGGTGCTTATGACGAATGGTGACCCGATTTTCGCGCGACTTTCCCCCCTTTTCTGAGCGCACGAACACGCGGGATCGGCAGTGTGTTTTCGACGCGTGAAATTAATTCCGGAAGCGCGACGATAACGCTTGCTTTCGGTGCGTTATTGTTGTGGCAACGCGAGCACGACGTGTGCGCGCGCAACAACTGACGGGAACGCCAGTGTCGACGCATGTCGCACCAGCACCACCGGGCGAGCCATCGCCACTGCGCCGGTTTGCCGCAGTCATCGAGTCGCGCCGCGTCTATCGCGACGTGTTCGAGATCGGACTGGTCGCGCTCGCGTTTCTCCTGTACTTCATCGTGCGCGGCCTCGTCGTCGACCGTCACGATGAAGCCTACGCGAACGCGCGCGACATCATCGATCTTGAACGAGCGCTGGGGATCTTTTGGGAGCCGCGCCTGCAGGAGTGGGTACTGGGGCGGCAGTTCTTCATCAGCGTCTTCAACTTCATCTACTTCTGGCTCGATTTCCCGCTCATCGTCGTGGTGGGATTGTGGATGTACTTCACGCACCGGCACGAGTACACGGTCGCGCGGGATTCGTTGCTGCTGTCCGGCGCGATCGCGCTCGTCGTTTACAACCTGTATCCGGTGATGCCGCCGCGTCTCCTGCCAACGGGTGAGTTCGTCGGTACGATCGAGAAGTACAACGACCTGAGCTACCAGGCGCAGTCGATGGCGGCGTTC
The DNA here is from genome assembly GCA_035286725.1 of Dehalococcoidia bacterium. GTDB lineage: Bacteria > Chloroflexota > Dehalococcoidia > DSTF01 > JACRBR01 > JACRBR01. Next base: position 4,920 of record DATECV010000206.1, read on the forward strand.
GTGAATCCCTACGCGGCGGTGCCGAGCCTGCACTTCGGGTGGGCGATGGTGATTGGCGGCGCCATGGTAGTGACCATGCGTCAGCCGATCTTGCGCGCGCTCGGTATCGCCCTGCCGTGGCTCCAGATGGCGGCCATCGTCTTCACGGCGAACCACTACATCCTCGACGCCTTCGCGGGGCTGGTGGTGTGTTTGGCGGGCGTGCTGCTGGCCCTGGCCGCCCAGCGGTGGCTGTACCCGTGGGTCCGGATCCGGTTTGGCGTCGAGAGCGCCGTGATAGGCTGATCGCATGGAGGGGCGCGTCTACTTCGACCATGCGGCGACGACGGCCTGCGATGAGCGGGTCGTGGCGGCGATGCTCCCGTACCTGACGTCGGCCTGGGGCAACCCCTCCTCGATCTACGCCGAAGCCCGCGAGGCGCGCAAGGGCCTCGACAGCGCGCGCCGGGCCGTAGCCGACATCCTGGGTGCGAAGCCGAACGAGATCGTGTTTACCAGCGGCGGCACCGAGGCTGACAACCTGGCCCTGCGCGGCGTCGCCGAGGCTGCCCGCGCGCGCGGCGGCGGCGATCACATCATCACGACGGCGATCGAGCACCACGCGGTGCTGCACGAGTGCGAGGCGCTTGCGAAGGCGAGGTTTCGGGTCACATACCTGCCCGTGAATAGCGAGGGGTTCGTCGATCTGGAGGCGTTGCGGGCGGCGCTGGACGACGCGACCGTCCTGGTCAGCGTGATGTATGCCAACAACGAGGTGGGCACGGTCGAGCCCATCGCCGAGGTTGCTCGTGTCGTGAAGGAACGAGACCCGCGGGTCATGATCCATACGGACGCCGTGCAGGCTGCCGGCTCGCTCGACCTTGACGTGGACCGGCTGGGCGTTGACCTCCTGTCCATCGCGGCGCACAAGATCTACGGACCGAAGGGCGCCGGCGCGCTGTACGTGCGCCAACGGACGCCCTTTGTGGCGCAGACCGTCGGCGGCTCGCAGGAGCGAAACCGGCGCGCGGGCACGGAGAACGTCGCGGGGGCGGTGGGGCTCGCGACGGCGCTCCGGCTGGCGCACGGCGAGCGCGCGGCGCGGAACGAGCACATCACCGGGCTGCGGGACCGTCTCCTCGACGAATTGCCGCGGCGTGTGCCTGACACCATCATCACCGGCCCCATGGACCGCTCGCGGCGCCTCGCGAACAGCGCGAGTTTCGCGTTCAGGCACGTGGAAGGAGAGGCGGTGCTGTTACAGCTCGATCTGCAAGGGATCGCCGCCAGCAGCGGCTCCGCCTGCACAACGGCCTCATTGGAGCCGTCACACGTGTTGATGGCGATGGGTGTGCCGGAGGAGTACCTGCGCGGCTCGCTGCGGCTCACGCTCGGCATCGAGAACACGATGGCCGACGTGGAGTACCTGCTGGAGGTGCTGCCGCCGGCGGTCGAGCGCATCCGCGGCCTGCAGCCCGCGGCAGGACGCCGCAGCGATTGAGTATCATGGACGCGAGGTGAGCACATGGCAGCTCCGAATCCGCGACCGCAACCCGCGCGCCGTCCGAAGACTGACGAGGAGATCCGCGCGGAGGCTCAGCGCCTGATGCGCGATCCCCGGCTTCAAGCCATCAGGAAGGAAGCGCTCGCTTCGAGGGCAAAAGGCAAAAGTGTCCGCCTTGAGGATCTCCGGCGAGAGTTGAATGGCTAAGCGGGACGTCGTCTTCGACGCGCCCGCGCGCCGTTTCCTCTACCGGATTGCCACTTCTGCCGAGCGCTCAGCGATCTTGCTGATCGTGGACGAGTTGGCGGCAGCTCCCGAACCCGATGAGCGACGCAGGTTCAGGACGAATCAGGGAGACCTCCTGTTTCATGACGCAGGTTCTCGATCCTGTACGACGTTGTGAATGACTTCCTCATCGCCGTGAAAGGCATCGGTACGGCCGAGTAGCCGTCAGTTCAGAACGCCGAAGCCCGTCGTCTTCTGGCGCAGATGCGCCACGAGGCGGCCGTGCATCTGCGGAAGCGCCTCCTGGATCAGCGCCAGCTCCTGGCGCAGGCGCGCCTCGGGATCCAGCTCTTCCAACCACTGTTGCTTGGCTTCCGGCGGCACGTCGCACCGCGCGGCGATGTAGTCGGCAGCGTCTCCCGGGTCGTCGGGGAGGAACACCTGGCGGACCCACTGGTCGCCGATCGCGAAATACGTCTTCAGGTAGTCGTCGAACATCTGGCGCGCCCTCGGCATCGCCGCGTATGCCCCGTCTGCCGCGCTCGCGGGCTCCAGCAGCGCCACCTCGCCCCGCAGGTACGGCTGGGTGGTGTTGATGCTGACCAGGCGGAAGCGCTGCCCGCCCATGGTGAAGATGTTCATGCGGCCGTCATCCAGGTATTCCACCTGGATGATCCGGGCCGTGCATCCCACGTCGTGAGGCACCGCGCTGCCGCCGGCCTCCTCGCCCGACTTGATGAGCGCCACGCCGAACGGTGCGTCCTCTTCGATGCACTCGCGAATCATCAGCTTGTAGCGGTCCTCGAAGATGTGGAGGGGCATCCGCATGCCGGGAAAGAGGACGGTATTCAGGGGAAAGAGGCGCAGATCCATGGGCTCGTTCGTGGGTGGGGGTTGACGGAGTGCGGACGGCCGGTGCGGCGCGGGCCGTCGGCCAGCACAGGGTAGCGAATCCGTGGCGGCGGCCTGCGGAACCCGGGCGCTGGCCTGCCCTGCGGTTCTGTCGTTGGGCATTGAATCTGTCACCTCAAGTGGGCAGTGAATCTGTCACTTGCTGGTCTGTGGGGGATGATAGTCTCCCTGGAGGGAAAGGGAAGACGGGCCTTCAGCGCGCTGTCGCTGCGGTCCGTTTTTCTGTTTTGGGCGAAGCAGGGGGGGCGCGGCGCCAGGGATGCTGACTGGCGAGCGGGACGAAGAGGTCCGCCGGGATGTCGACGTCCGCTGTCGGCTGCGGCTGCGGGCGGACCGGCCGGTGGTCGGCGGGCAGCTCGCGGCCGCGCTGGCGTTTGCGTGCCCGTACGGCCGCCGCGCCGTCGCCGGGCTGGCGAGCGATGCTCTGGCCCTGGTACGCGATCACCAGCTCGCCGTCGAGCCGCTCCTGCACCTCCACACGACAGCGGGCGTAGCTGCGCCGGCGGGGGCCAGGCGGGATCTGCACCAGCCGTTCCTCCAGGCGGACGGTGTTGTCGTTGCCGACCGTGCGCACGTAGTGCAGGCTGCACACGCCGTCGAGGTCGAGCCCGCGCGGCACCGGCCGATGGGCATCGGTGCGATCGACAGGCGCGACGCCGAAGCGTGCGTTATGGCGCGGGAGGTACTGCGCCAGCACGGCGTTCGCCTCCCTGAGGGAGCCCGCCTCGGCCCGGCGCAGCGCTTTCACGAGGCGGTCCTGCAGCGTCTCCCAGCAGCGCTCGATGCGCCCTTTCGCCTGGGGGGAGTGGGCGAGGATGAGCTGGATGCCGAGCTCGGCGAGGGCGCGGGCGACCTGCGTCGGTTCGCGCCGGTTGGCCAGTTGCTCGGCGAGCGTCCAAGGCTCCTTGTCGTTGCGGACGAAGCAGCTGTGCCGGTCGCTGTACCAGGCGGCCGGGAGACCGTGTGTGCGCACCGAGTCGCGCAGGAGCTGTAGATACGCCGCGCTGCTTTCGTGGTCCGTGAAGTGGGCGGCGAGAATGTCGCCGGTGGCGTCGTCGATGGCGCCGACGAGGGCGAGTCGCGGTCCGCGCCCCTCCAGCCAGTCGTGGTCGCTGGCATCGACCTGGACGAGCAAGCCGCGCTGCGCCGCGCGTTCCCGGCGAGATCGGTGCCGCGGCGGACGGCGACGGCGTGGCGAGCGCAGGCCTGCCGCCCGGAGGATCCGTCCAAGCGTGCGGCGGCTGATGGTGATCCCATGCTCATCCGCGAGGGCCTCACCGAGGTGCGTGTGGTTGTAGCCGCGGTAGGCGTCCGACCGGGCGATCCCCAGGATCCGTCCTCGCGTATCGTCGGCGAGGCGCCCCGGGGAAGGGCGGCCGCGGCTCTTGTGGGCAAGCGCCCCCGGCCCCCCGGCGAGCCACGCCCGTTTCAGCCGCTGGAGATGGCGGCGCGACACCCCCAACACCTGCTGCGCTTCGTGCGTGCTCACCCTGCCCGCCACCAGCCAACCCAAGACCTGACATCGCCGCTGTTCTCTGCTGCTCAAGGTGATTCTGTCCTTCATGGTGTGACAGAATCACTGCCCAGTTAGGGTGGGACATTTTCACTGCCCATCTACAGCCTGCCCTGCGGCTCTTGACCCACGCGGCGCCGCGGGTGGATACTTGCGATCGCCTCTCCGGAGAGCCGCTGGCGGTGGTGGCTGTCCGAATTGGCCGTGCAGCACGTGGATGCGAACACCTGCGGGCGCCGAGAAGCGTCCGGGCACGGCATCACATCTCCTTCCTGCACGCGGCATGTCCAGGGCGTACGAGAAATTCGGCGCAGAAATCTGCGCCCCCAATAGGACTCGGCGCCGCACACACAGGAGGCCGCTTTGGCAGACGCACCAGCCGCGGAAAAACAACAGAAGGCTATTGTCCCGTTCCTGAAGATCCCGGCAAACCCCTCGGAGAAGCCCTACCTGCAGGGCAGCCGCTGCAAGAAGTGCGGCGCGACCTACCTGGGCTCGCGCATGGCGTGCAGCAAGTGCTTCTCCACCGACGCCATGGACGACGTGAAGCTCAGCGACCGCGGCGAGCTGCACGTGTTCTCCATCGTCCACCAGTCGGTGCCCGGCGTGCCGACGCCCTACGTCGCCGCGATCGTCGACCTGCCGGAAGGCGTCAGCGTGCGCTGCAACATCAGCGGCGTTGAGCCGGACCCCAAGAACCTGAAGTTCGGCATGCCCGTGCAGTTCGTGGCGGAGAAGATCCGCACCGACCGCGAGGGCAACGACGTGATCGCCTTCAGCTTCAAGCCCGCCTGACCCGGCGGCACCACGTCCGTAGGGACAGGTCTTCAGACCTGTCCTCAGCAAGCCGGGCCGGAGCGCGCGGCGAATGAGAGGGAAGGACCAATGCGAGACGTAGCAGTTATCGGCGTCGCGATGATCAAATTCGGACGCTACCCCGAGAAGACCGTGCCGGAGCTGGCGGCGCAGGCGGCCATCCTGGCCCTGAAGGACGCCGGCGTCGAGATGAACCAGATCGAACTGGTGGCCAGCGGCAACCTGTACCAGTCGAACGCCATGGTCGGCCAGCGCATCCTGCAGATCATCGGCCAGACGGGCGTGCCGGTCATCAACGTGGCCAACGCCTGCGCGACCGGCTCCACGGCCTTCCGCGAGGCGTACATGTCCGTGGCCAGCGGCGCCTACGACGTCGCCATGGCCATCGGTAGCGAGCAGATGGGCAAGATGGGCCTCCTCGGCGCGGGCGGCAGCGGCGGCGACCCCGCCTACGGCACCGAGGGCGTCCTCGGCTCCGGGCTCATGCCCGCCGTGTTCGGCATGGCCGGCGTCGAGCACATGCGCAAGTACGGGACCACCATGGAGCAGTTCGCCAAGGTCTCCGTGAAGAACCACAAGCACTCCATGCACAACCCGTACAGCCAGTACCAGACCGAGGTCGGCCTGGAGGAAGTGTTGAATGCGCGCATGGTCGGCTGGCCGAACACGCTGTACATGTGCTGCCCGACGGGCGACGGCGCCGCCGCGGCGATCCTGTGCAGCATGGAGAAGGCGCGGCAGTTCACGACGAAGCCGATCCGCGTGGCCGCGTCGGTGCTGACGTCGGACCCGTGGACACAGCGCGACCTGACGATGCCCGACATCAACACGCTGACCCGCAACGCGGCGAAGGAAGCGTACGAGAAGGCCGGCATCGGCCCGCAGGACCTGGACCTTATCGAGCTGCACGACTGCTTTGCCACGGCGGAGCTGCTGCACTACGAGAACCTGGGCATCTGCGGCGAGGGCGAGGCCGGCCGCATGATCGACGAGGGCGCCACCGCTGTCGGTGGGAAGATCCCGGTGAACGCCAGCGGCGGCCTGCTCTCGAAGGGGCACCCGCTGGGCGCAACCGGCGTCGCCAACGTGTGCGAAGTGGTGTGGCACCTGCGCGGCGAGGCCGGCAACCGCCAGGTCGAGGGTGCGAAGGTGGGTATGGCCCACGTCATCGGCCTCGGCTCCGCCTGCACGCTCCAGGTGCTGGAGAAGGT
>DATECV010000207.1:0-3337 GCA_035286725.1 Dehalococcoidia bacterium
CGCCGTCGGCTGCAACCCCACATGATCGGGCGATCACCCGTGCCCTGAGAAACTCTCTCTCCATTGGACACCGCGCTTGATGCAGAAATAATACCCGGAGCCAGAAGCTAAGACCGCCACGGCATTGGAGGCATCGACCCCATACTGCAACCTGGTTCTCGATTGCGCGTGACCCTTGCACTGGTGGCCGCAGGTCATCGTTCGGATCTGCCGGACCCCGATCAGTAAGCTACTGTGCGTTCGCAATCGGGCTGGCTGACACCGCATCCGCCGAGGTGATCCATGACTGTGCCCAAGCCCGCCCGTCTCCGGATCGAGAACCTGCCGACCGTCTTTCCCAACGCCGCCGGTCTCGACATTGGCGCTTCCGAGATCGTGGCCGCCCTGCCGCCTGACCGCGACGTCACCGTCGTCCGCACCTTCAACACCTTCACGGCCGATCTGCAGCAGTTGGTGACCTGGTTGCTCGACCACCACATCGATACGGTCGCGATGGAATCCACGGGCGTCTACTGGATCCCCATTTACGAGATGCTGGAGGCGGCCGCCATCCGCGTCTACTTGGTCAATGCGCGCCACTTCAAGATCGTGCCGGGCCGTAAATCCGACTACAACGACGCCCAGTGGTTGCAAAAACTTCACGCCCTTGGCCTGTTGACCGGCTCCTTCAGACCGGACGATGAGATGTGCATCCTCCGGTCTCTCCTCCGGCATCGCGCCCAGCTCATCGAGCACCGATCCCCCCACGTCCTCCACATGCAAAAAGCCCTCAAGCTCATGAACATCCAACTGCCCGAAGTGCTGAGCGATGTGACCGGCGTCACCGGCATGGCGATTCTGCGGGCCATCGTCGCAGGGGAACGCCGGGGCGCGGTCTTGGCCAAGTTGCGCCGCCCCGGGTGTCGTCGCACCGAAGAGGACATCGTCCACGCCCTTACCGGCACCTGGCGGGACGAACACCTCTTTGTGCTCGCCCAGTCGCTAGATCTCTACGACCACTACACGGCGAAGGTCACCGAATGCGATCGCCGGCTCGACCAGCAGTTTTCCTCCATGAGGCCACGCTTCGACATCGAGGGCGAGCCCCCGGCGGCCCCGACCTCTCGCACGAAGAAGAATTCCAACTCCAAGAACCAGCCCGCCTACAACGTCCGTGCGCATCTGGTGCGCATCCTCGGCATCGATCTGGTCGACATCATCGGGATCTCCGAGTCGCTGGCGCAAACCATCATTTCGGAAATCGGGACCGACCTGTCCCGCTTTCCGACCAGCAAGCACTTCTGCTCTTGGCTCGGTCTGGCGCCCCACAACGACATTTCTGGGGGCAAGGTGCTGCGCTCCCGCGTCATGAAGGTCCACAACCGTGCCGGGCAGGCCCTCCGTCAAGCCGCCCAATCCTGTTCACGATCCCATTCCATCTTCGGCGCCTTCTACCGGGCTCGAAGTGCGCGGAGTTCCTCCGAGGAAGCCGTCGTGGCCACGGCCCACAAGATTGCCCGAGTCATCTACCACATGCTCACCTGCCACGAGGCGTTCAAACCAGAATCGATCCGCGCCTTCGACCAGAAACGTCAGCAACGGGAAGTCAAACACTTACAGAAAAGAGCAAAAGCACTCGGCTTCACCCTTCAACCAGTGTCGGCCTGACCGACGGAGAGTTTCTCAGTATGCCATGTTAGCGGCCCACGCGATGCCATCGCGACTCGTCATGCGAGAAACTGAGGGGCAATCCCACCGCCCAGTATGATGACGCACCTCCGGGAACCGAGGCCGAACCGGCACTGGTGCTCAGCAGCCCGAATGTTAGCGTGGTCCGGGGATTCGCGGCATCGTCATTGGTGACACGCCGTTCACGCGGCGCGATCCCGTTTAGGAGATTGCCTCTCATCCGCATCCCTGTTCCCGGAGGCTGCCCAAGTGTAAAGGAGCCGCTGATGAAACGCCATCGCCGTCGTCCGTCCCCGAAGCCTCGCACCTCGCCGGATGCGCTGGAACGTCTGCATCCGCACGCCGCCGGCATCGACTGTGGCTCGGCGGAACACTTCGTCGCGGTGCCCCCCGATCGCGACGCGACCCCCATTCGCTCCTTTGCGACCTTCACCGGCGATCTGCACCGCCTCGCCGACTGGCTGACTGCGTGTCGCGTGACGCACGTGGCGATGGAGGCCACCGGCGTGTACTGGATCCCCATCTACGAGATTCTCGAGATCCGCGGGTTCCAGGTCATCCTCGTCAACGCGCGGCACACGAAGAACCTCCCGGGTCGCAAGAGTGATGTCTCCGATTGCGAGTGGCTGCGCGACCTCCACATCCTTGGGTTGCTCCGCGGGAGCTTCCGCCCGGTCGATGGGATGGTCGCGTTGCGGGGTTACCTCCGGCACCGCGGCACGCTCATCGAATGCGCCGGTGCCCTCGTCCAGCGGATGCAGAAAGCGTTGGTCCAGATGAACGTCCAACTCCCGCTGGTGGTGAGCGATATCACCGGGGTCACCGGACTGCGCATCCTGCGCGACATCGTCGCCGGCCGCCGGGATCCGCAGCAGCTCGCCCAGCATCGTGACTACCGGTGTCGCGCATCCGAGGCGGAGATCGTCGCCGCCCTGACCGGCAACTATCGCGCCGAACACGTGTTCGTACTCCAACAAAACCTTGAGCTCTTCGACACCTATCAGCAGCAGATCGCCGCCTGCGACCGCGCCGTCGAGGCCCATCTCCAGACGCTCGCCACGCAGGCCGCCCGCGCCACCCTGCCCCTGCCGCCTGAACGCCCTCGACAGAAACCCCGCGGCAACGAGCCCCGCTTCGACGTCCGGACGCCGCTGCACCAACTCACCGGTGTCGACCTGTCCCAACTCGACGGCATCGGTCCGTACAATGCGCTCCGGCTCCTCTCAGAAGTCGGCACTGACATGACCCGCTGGCCCACCGACAAACACTTCACATCGTGGATGACTCTCGCACCCCAGAACAAGGTCTCGGGGGGGCGCCTGCTGAGTAGTCGCACGCAGCCCTCGGCGAACCGTGCGGCTGCCATCCTCCGGCTCGCGGCCATGAATCTGGGCCGCACGCAGACGGCGCTCGGGGCGTTCTATCGTCGACTCGCGTTCCGGGTCGGGAAGGCCAAAGCGATCACGGCCACCGCCCGGAAGCTCGCCATCCTCGTGTACCACACGCTGAAAGGCGACCTCGTCTATCAGGATCCGGGGGCCGAGGCGTACGAGGCACGGGATCGGGCCCGCACGATCCGCCGTCTTCGTCAACGGGCGGACCATCTAGGATTTGCGCTCGTCGATCTCAAGACCGGCGAGCTCGCCGAGGGAGCAGTTTCTTAGGAGCC
>DATECV010000208.1:0-5074 GCA_035286725.1 Dehalococcoidia bacterium
AGGACGGCGTACTGCTGCGTGACGCGCGCGCCCATGGCCTCGATCTCCCGGTTGACCTCCTGGAGACGCTCGGGGCGTTCCTTCAGCGTCTTGCGGCCTTCGTCGGTGAGGGTGCTCAGCATGATGTAGGTGGCCATGTCCGTGCCTCCGTCTGCTATTCGAGCGCGGGCGCCCGACGGCGGGCGTCCCTTGGGTCACGATTGTACGACAGAAGCGGGCGCGGCGTCAGCTACGGGCGCTCGCGGGCATGACAAGACCTGTCCGGCGATAGGGGCGAAACGCGGATAGCTGGAGGCCGAAGGCCGGGGCTTAGATGAGGCCGACGAACGTCCGCACGAGCTCGGGATCGAGCTGGGTGCCCGCCGCGCCGACCAGCACCTGGCGGGCGTCCTTGCGGGAGAGCGCGGCGCGGTGCGGGCGGTCCGACGTGAGCGCGGCGTAGACGTCGGCAACGGCCAGGATACGCGACTCCAGCGGGATGTCGTCGCCGGTGAGCATCTCCGGGTAGCCCTTGCCGTCCGGGCGCTCGTGGTGGCGGGCGATCCACCGCGAGACCTCCTCGAACCCGGGGAGCTCCTCGAGGATCATCTCGGAGTTGGCGGGGTGCTGGCGCATGAGCTGCATCTCGGTGACGGACAGGATGTCGGGCTTCGACATGATGCGCGCGGGGACGCCCATGAGACCGACGTCCAGCAACAGCGCGGCGATCCTCACCATTTCGACGTGGGACGGATCGAGCGCCACGGCCTCGGCGAGCTGCTGCGCGCAGTCAGCCGTGCGCTGGGAGTGGGCCGATGCGTGCGTGCGCTTCTCATCGGCGAGCTGGGCGAACACCTCGGCGAAGCGCATGACGCGGCGGCGGCTGCGGCGCGTCTCGACCTGGCCGCGAAGGCCGTTCACCGTCTCAGCCAGGTCTTCGGAGTAGAGGCCCAGCCAGAACTCATCCGAGCGCGCGAGATCGAGCAGCAGGCCGACGAGCCTGGGGTCGAGGCACGTGCCACGATAGTCGGCGAGCGACAGCGGCAGGCGCCGGCGCGCGATGAGGGCGTTCAGCTCGTCCGAGATCAGGACCTCCGCGACGTCGGCCAGCGCAACGATGCGCGCCTCGATCGGGATCTCCTCCTCAGCGACACCGTCGGGATATCCCTCTCCGTCCCAGCGCTCGTGGTGGGACTCCACGGCGAGAGCCGCCTCTTCGCCGAGGTCGAGCTGGCGTACGACGCCGCCGCCCTCGCCGCAGTGTGCATGAATGGCGTCGTCGATCGCCTCGCGGTCGGCGAACAGCGTGCTTCCGCGCTGGTCGTCCTGACCGCGCAGCGGTGACGGGCCGAAGACGGTCGACTCGTCGACGCCCGCGGCGCGGAAGAGGTCGGCCGACGCCGAGGTCACGCCGACGTCGTGGAGCAGGGCGCCGAAGTACACGCCGGATCGCATCGGATCCGAGAGCTTCAGCACGTCGGCGATCTGTGTCGCGATGTAGCAGACCCTCTGGGCGTGCCCTACCTCTTTCCCTTCGGCGAGGTCGAGGCCTTTGCTGAAGGCGATGGCCATCTCGGCCGCGGTGAGGGCGTGGATGCGCTCCGGGCGCCGGGTGACCGGCTGCGCCAGTTCATCGAGGGTTAGGACGGGCCGGCGGGGGGACGTGCTCTCAGAGACCACAGGGGCTCCCGTTCGAATCCAGCTGCGGGCCACTGATACGGGCCCTGAACTAGTATCGACAGGGGATTCCCTAACGTTTGGGGGCGAGCCGGGCGTCTCGGAACGGAGAGCTTGGAGGCGTTCGGGGGCGCGCGGCCAGGGGTGTCGTGACACTCCGGAGGTCACGGAAAAGACAGGGAGGGTACACCTACGTGCACCCTCCCGCTCAGTTCAGACGTGGCAGGTTCGGCCGTGGACTACGAACGGCGGCGGACTCCCACGAGGAATGCGCCACCGCCGGCGGCCGCCAGGGCCAGGCCCGCGGCGAGCCAGATCAGGGCGGTGTTGGCACCCGAGGTGCCGTCGCCGGAGCCGGTGTCGGGAGGCGTGACGACGCCGGCGCCACCGCCAGTCGGGGTGTTCGTGGCCGGAGGCGGCGGTGGCGGCGTGTTCGAGGGCGCCGCGGTGGCCGTGTCCTCTTCCGTCGGCTCAGGCGTTGGCGTGTGCGTCCTGGGCTTGCTGGTCGGCGTACAGGTCGGCGTCGACGTGTCCGTCGGAGCCTGCTGGAACGCGCTCAACTCGCCTTCGTTCTGATTGAAAGTTACTTCTTGGGTCGGCTCGGCGGTGGCGTCGCAGGCGAAGACGGATGGCGTACCGTCACCCGCAAGGGCGACCGTGGGGCCGCCGACCGAGAAGCTAGCGCCGGCGAGCATGATCCCGGCGATGGCGGCGGGGGCTCCTATCAAGATCCATCTGTTCAGTTTCACAGCATCTCCTCCATAACAGCTGTTGGCGGTTGGTGGCAGGCTATCGGCAATCGATCATGCATGTCAACGAATTTGGCCAATAACGGTTGCTTGAAAGCAATACGGTTGCGTGAAAAACGAGACGGAGGGACACGGCGTGCCCTCCGTCTCGTTTATGTCACCTTCAGGTTCGCGACAAGCGCTACCGGCGCTTCAATCCTGCCGTGGTTGCGCCCACGCCGAAGACCGCCAGCGCGGCGCCCGCGGCAATCAGAAGCCACGGCTGGCCGCCGGCGGCGGCGTCGCCGGTCCCCGTGCTCGGCGGCTTCACCCCACCCGCCTGCGTGCCGCCGGTCGACGTGTTCGTCGGCGCCGGGGGCGCGGGGGTGTTCGTGGCCGGCACGTCCGTCGGGCCTTCGGTCGGCTCGGCGGTCGGCGTGTGCGTCCTGGGTTTGCCGACCGTGGGGCTCGGGGTGATGCACTCCTGCTCTTCGCACGGGTCAATCGTAGGGTCGGGATCGGCTGTGGGGTCCGGCGAGGTCCCCGCCTGAGTGGGCGCGACGCCGACGGGCGTGAAACTGACCCCGGCCAGAGCGACCGCGGCAAGGATCGCCGCGATTCCCGGTAGTAGCAGATATCGTCTGTTGAAGCGCATCTTTCCATCCTCCTGTGAATCCGTCCAACTCGACCGAGCATAGCGGGAAGGGATCTCTGGAATCAACCGATAATGAGTTAACTTTCGTCGGGAGGGGCCCGCGCTTGAAGCTCCGCACCTTCCCGCACCGGCGTCAGACCCTGTAGGACACCCGGGACGGAGCCAGGCACCCGGCATGCCCTCCGGCCCTACCACGCTGTCGCACGGCTGCTAAGCTGCGGCGGATTCGGTACGGCGAGCCACACGATCCTGTGTGACGGCCCCGCAGCGAAGGTATGGGCATCATGCGGCTCCTGGCTGAGGGCAAGGCACCCTACCTCACCGTCGACCCGGACGGGTTCCGCGCGTACGTGCGCGAGCACAAGCAGCGCGCGCTCGTGCCGAAGCTAGTGACGGCTCGCGAGGCGGTGGAGCGGTTCGTGGCGGACGGCGACTACTTCGCCTACGACTGCAACTACTTCCAGCGCGGGCCCTCGACGCTGATCCGCGAGGTGATTCGTCAGGGGAAGAAGGACCTGTGGCTGTGCGGGAAGTTCACGTACGTGGACATCGGGCTGCTGGCAGGTGCGGGCTGCGCCTCGAAGGCGGACTGCGGCTTCTTCTGGCCGGGGGCAGCCGTGGACAATCGCGTGAAGGACGGGCGGCTGGAAGTGTACGAGTACAGCAACGTGGTGATGACGCTGCGGTTACAGGCGGGGGCGATGGGGCTGCCGTTCTTGCCGGTGCGGTCGTTCGGCGGCACCGACGGGTTCGAGTATTCGGGCTGCAAGCTGGTCGAAGATCCGTACACGGGCAAACCGATCACACTCGTGCCGGCGCTGAACCCGGACGTTTCGATCATCCACGTGCAGCAGGCGGACGCGTACGGCAATGCGCGCGTGTTCGGCACCGGGATCTCGCACCAGGAATGCGCGATGGCCTCGAAAAAGGTGATCGTATCGGCGGAGGAGATCGTCGAAACGGAGGAGATCCGGCGGGATCCGGGCCGGACGAGCATTCCGTACTATGCCGTGGACGCGGTGGTACACGCGCCGTTCGGGGCGTGGCCGGGCAACTGCGGCGGATATTATGGCAGCGACACGCCCGCGGTGATCGAGACCTTCGGGGCGATCGCGGCGGACCGCGTGGGGCCGTACGTCGAGAAGTACGTGACGCCGTTCGCGGATGACGGGGAGATGTTCGAGAAGCTGATCGGACAGGAACGGCTGAGCAAGCTGCGCGAGAACGAGACGATCAAGGACGGGTACCGGGCGTAGTTGTTGGTGATTGGTTGATTGGTGACTAGTGATTGGTCGTTAGGGGTCACACGTGGCTGAGGGACCGACGAAGAAGGAACTGATCTCGGCGCTGCAGAGCACCGGGGACGCGCTGATCAAGCAGGTGGGAGCGCTGGGCCCGGAGTCGCTGGAGCGCGGGCGGTACGAAGGCGGCTGGAACGCACGCGAGATCCTGGCGCACGTCGCGAGCATCGAGTGGACGTACAAGCGGCTGGTGGAGAGCGCGCAGCAGCCGCGGGCGACGGCGCGTCCGGAGCGGGCGCCGGAGCCGCCGGCGCCATCGGGCGGCAATCCGATCGACGACTACAACTCCCGGCAGGTGCTTCGCCGTGCCGACAAGACGGTGAAGGAGCTGCTGCTGGAGTTCAAGGAGAACCGCGCGGGGACCATTGCGGCGGTGGAGTCGTGCGATGAGGATCTTCTCGCACAGCCGACGCGCTCGGCCGGGGGTGCGGAGGGGACGCTGGCGCAGGTGCTGGAGTTCGTGGCGGTGCGGCACGTGGAACAGCACACGAAGGACATCGTCGGCGGCTGAGCGCCCGATCCTGAACCTCCGGCGCATGGTCACGAGCCGATCCCGGCCAGCGTTCTCTACGGCGGGGCATTCGCTGCCGATGATCCCGTAGATGGAAAGCCCCAATCTACCGCTCGGCTGGCGTCCCACCTTCGACGGGATACGCGGCATCGCCGTTGTCAGCGTGGTGCTCTTTCATTTCAAGACCCGGCCCCTCCTGGACGGCGGATGGGTGGGCGTCGAC
>DATECV010000209.1:0-5465 GCA_035286725.1 Dehalococcoidia bacterium
CGACACGCTGGAACACGTCCAGGACCCGCCGCGGGCCATGGCCGAGGTCTACCGCGTGCTGAAGCCGGGCGGCGTCGCCGTCGCGACGTCGGTGATGGACCTGTTCATCCACAACGAGCCCGACTACTGGCGCTTCACGCCGGACGCTTTCAAGTACCTGTTCCGGCCTTTCGCCGAGACGCTCGTCGGCTACCAGGGCAACCCCGAGAAGCCACACACCGTCTTCGCCGTAGGCGTGCGCGAGCCTGAGGCACCCTGCCAGCCCGCGTTCGCTGCCATCGAGGAGGCCTACCGGCGCGCCAACCGCACGTGGTACTGGCGCATTGCCCAGCCCTACTACGCCGCGCGGGATCTCGTGGGCATCATCCGCCACAACAATGCCATGGGCTTCGAGGTCATACGCGGTGCCTGATCGCTGCCCGATCCCGCATCGGAGCCCGCCGGCCGCGAGACCAGGCCCACGGGCTGCCTGATTCCGGGCAGACGAAAGGCGCACGACCGGTTTCGATCGTGCGCCTGACTTCGCGTGGAGCGGAAGACGAGATTCGAACTCGCGACCCCGTCCTTGGCAAGGACGTGCTCTACCGCTGAGCTACTTCCGCGGCTGTTCCACCCCGGCCCGGACGGCGCTGCCGTCCAAAGGGGGCAAGCGCCAGTATAGCCATGCCCGGCCGGTGCAGACAACGACATACCGGCCCGTCGCGCTGTGGAGATTCCGGCCCGCGAGCCGATGCTATCCGTAGGGCGCACCAGCCGGCACGTCGCGTGCCGTCGCCGGTGCGATGGTTGGGTTCGGCACCGCAGGAGGTTTCGCTGTGGCGAAATTCAAGGACTACTACGCCGTCCTCGGCGTATCGCCGCGTTCTCACGCCCGCGTCATCGAGGAGAAGTACTGGGAGAGGGCGCACGAGCTGCACGACGTACTGCACGTCGAGCCGACCAGAAAGCTGCAGAAGAAGCTCACGCAGATCAACGAGGCCTACGAAGTCCTGGGCTCGCCCTACAAGCGCTCGGCCTACGACCGCAAGCTCGCGGACGTCACCGAGCACCAGTCAGCGCTTCACGCGCGCCCGACGTTCTTCCAATCCTTCGTGATGGTCCTCAGCAAGCCCTTCCGGCCGGACTAAAAGGCCGTTCCGCAGACAAGAGCGAAGGGCGCTCGCGTGAGCGCCCTTCCGCTATCCGTATCCCTCGTGAGCCCTACGCCTGCTCGATCTGGTACGACTTCCCCTCCGTCTTGATGGCCGGTGCGATCACCATCTCGGTCTTCTGGAAATCTCGGATGGTCCGTGCGCCGCACGTGCCCATTGCCGTCCGGAGCGCGCCCACCAGGTTCTCGCGCCCGTCCGTCCGCGACGTGGGCCCGAACAACGTCTGCTGCAACGTCGTGTCGATGGCGACTTTCACGCGCGTCCCACGCGGCAGCTCGCCATGCGGCGTAGCCATGCCCCAGTGGTGCCCGCGTCCCGGCGCTTCCCTGGTCGCCGCCAGGATCGACCCCAGCATCACCGCGTCGGCGCCGGCCGCGAAGGACTTGCACATTGCCCCGCCGTTGCTGACGCCGCCGTCCGTGATGATGGGCACGTAGCGTCCGGTCTCGCGGTAGTAGGTGTCGCGCGCCGCCGCCGCATCGATCGTCGCCGTCACCTGCGGCACACCGATGCCCAGCACCTCGCGGCTGGTGCAGGCCGCGCCGGGGCCCACGCCGATCAGCACGCCGGCGATGCCCGTCTCCATCAGCTCCTTGGTGGCCGAGAACGTCACCGTGTTCCCCACGACGACCGGCACGTCGCGCATCTGTTGTACCAGCTCGTCGAAGATCAGGCCCTTCTCGCTCTTCGAGATGTGGCGGGCGCTTGTGACGGTCGACTGGACCACGAAAACATCGACGCCCGCGTCGCGGGCGATCGGGGCGAACTTCTTGGTGTTCATCGGCGTTGCGGAGACCGCGGCCACGCCGCCTTGCTCCTTGATCTGCTTGACGCGCTCGCCGACAAGATTCGGCTTCATGGGCGCCGAGTAGATCTTCTGCATCAGCGCCGTGACCTCGTGTTTCGGCGCCACCGCGATCCGCTCGAGGACCTCGAGGGGGTTCTCATAGCGCGTCTGCACGCCCTCCAGGTTCAGCACCGCCAGGCCGCCAGCCTTCGAGAACGCGACGGCCATGTCGACGTCGACGACACCGTCCATCGCGGCGGCGATGAAGGGCAACTGGAAGTTCAAATGACCAAGGTGAAAGGAGAGCTCTACGAGGTCGGGGTTGACCGTGTGGTGCCCGCCGGGCACGATCGCGACGTCATCGAAGCCGTATGCGCGCCGCATCTCTTTGAACTGTGGCTGTGACATGGTTCGGGTACCTCCAACTATGCCGCCGGGCCTGCCCGCCTTGGGCTTCGCTGCTTGGTCCCCGTCCCGTCTCACCGTGGTGGATATGACGCGATCGAGGCCGGCGGAGGCGTTCCTACCGACTGACTACTTCATGCTGCGTTCCTGTAGGGTGGTTGTGGCTGTATTTGAACCAGTCTAACCCTGTCGTGCGCAGGGGGTCAAGAATTCGGGCTGTTTCTCGTGATCTGTGTACTCACCTGTCTCGTTTTCATCACGGGCCCGCGCTGATGGGCACCCTCTTTCTCGTCGCGACACCCATCGGCAACCTCGAGGACATCACACTGCGCGCCCTGCGCATCCTGCGCGAGGTGCCGCTCATCGCCGCCGAGGACACGCGTTCGGCGCACATCCTCTTCAAGCATCACGGCATCGCCGCCCGTGTCACGTCGTACAACGAACATAATGCCCGCTCGAAGACGCACGTCATTCTCGACGCGCTCGCGAACGGTAACGTGGCGCTCATCAGCGACGCGGGCATGCCCGCCATCAGCGACCCGGGCCACGATCTCGTCGTCGCCGCGATCGAGGCGGGTCACGTCGTCGTGCCCGTCCCGGGCGCCTCCGCCGTCGTCGCCGCCGTGGCGGCCAGCGGTCTTTCGCCGCGCCGCTTCCACTATCTGGGCTTCTTGCCGCGCCAGTCCGGCCCGCGCCGCCGCGCGCTCCTCGCCGCCGCAGCCACGGGCGATACGCTCGTCGTGTACGAGTCACCTCATCGGGTGCGGGCGACGCTCGAGGACGCGCTCGCCGCCCTCGGCGACCGTCGCATCGCCGTCTGCCGCGAGCTGACGAAGCTCTACGAGGAGATCTGGCGCGGCACACTCTCCGGGGCGCTCGCGCATTTCACCGAACCGCGTGGCGAGTTCACGCTCGTCATCGAGGGCGGTCCGGCGGAAGCATCCGCGCCCGCGGAGACGGCGGACGGCGTCATCGCCGAGCTTCGCGCGTCACGAGCGGAGTCGAAGGCGGCGATCGCCGAGCTGATGCGGCGCTGCGGACTCTCCCGTCGCGCGGCATACGCTGCCTGGCACACGAAGTAGGCCGGGGCCGAGGGGGAGGCGCCCGTTCCGAGCCGGGGCCTACTGGTACGCGCACATCACGGCGAAGAATCCGTACCTGTACACGCAGTCGACGTCGCGAAAGCCTGCCTCACGCAGCCAGCGAAGCTGATCATCGAGGGTGGCACAGCGGTCGTGCGTCATGCGCTCCATCGCCGCGGCCAGGTCGTCCTCCGTCACGCCCAGCGCCCGCGACTCGGCCATCCACTGCGCGTGATACCGGGCATGCAGCGCCGCAGTGGGCGCCAGCACCTGCTCGGCGTTGATGAAGGCGCCTCCCGCACGCAACGCATCGCGCACGCGCCCAAACAGCTTCCGCTTGTCCTCGTCGTCCAGGTGGTGAATCGACAACGCCGAAACCACCAGGTCGAACGGCCCGGGCGGGAGTGCATCCTCGTGCGCACTCTCCACGAACTCGAACCGGCCAAGATCGCGCGCAAACCGGTCCCTGGCGCGCTCCAGCATCTCCGGCGCGGCGTCCGTCAGCACGAACGTGGCACGC
Source organism: Dehalococcoidia bacterium (assembly GCA_035286725.1). Taxonomy (GTDB): domain Bacteria; phylum Chloroflexota; class Dehalococcoidia; order DSTF01; family JACRBR01; genus JACRBR01. The sequence goes on from DATECV010000209.1 coordinate 3,946, forward strand.
GGGTACGCGGCCGCAAAGAACGCCGATAACAGCCCGGTCCCCGCGCCCAGGTCCAGCACGCGCACCGGCGCATCGCGATCGTGCGGCGCCGCCTTCACGGCCATGCCGTAGAAGTCGTCGAAGCACGGGATGAGCTGCCGCCGCGACCGATCGTAGATCTGCGCGTCCGCCCCAAAGGAAGACCCAGCACCCATGTAGCTCCCCCTCGTTCCAGGTTGGTCCTCACCGCCGGTTCCTCACGACCCGCCGCCAGCGCGCGCGATGCCCAACTGCTTACGATTGTCTACAATACCGGCGATTTGGCTGAAACCCGTATCCCGCGCCGCATCCTCGTCGCTGTCGCCTGGCCGTACGCCAACGGCTCGCTGCACCTCGGCCACATCGCCGGCGCGTACCTTCCCGCCGACATCTTCGCCCGCTACCACCGCATGGCCGGCAACGACGTGCTCATGGTCTCCGGCAGCGACCAGCACGGCACACCCGTCACGGTCCGGGCGGACAACGAGGGGCGCACGCCGCAGGAGGTGGTCGACCAGTTCCATCCGGAGTTCCTCCGCTACTGGCAGGAGCTGGGCATCTCCTTTGACCTCTTCACCACCACGGGCACGAAAAACCACGAGGAGGTCGTGCACGACTTCTTCATGACGCTCCTCCGCAAGGGTCACATCTACAAGGGCACGACGCAGCAGTTCTTCGATCCGCAGGCCGGCCGCTACCTCCCCGACCGCTACGTCGAGGGCACCTGCCCCAACTGCGGCTACGAGAAGGCGCGCGGCGACCAGTGCGACAACTGCGGGCGCACGCTCGACCCCGACCAGCTCATCAACCCGAAGAGCCGCCTGACCGGGGTCACGCCCGAGATGCGTCCCACCGAACACTTCTTCTTCCGCCTCTGCGCCTTCGGCCCGCGACTGCTGGAGTGGCTGAAGTCACGTCACGGCTGGCGCAAGCACGTCCAGAACTACAGCATCGGCTGGGTCGAGGAAGGCCTGCACGACCGCGCGATCACCCGCGACATGGAGTGGGGCGTCAGCATCCCGGTCGAGGACCTGGGCCCCGGCAAGCGCATCTACGTGTGGTTCGAGGCCTTCATCGGCTACGTCTCCGCAGCAAAGGAGTGGGCGCAGTCGAAGAGCGATCCTGATGCGTGGAGGCGCTGGTGGGAGGATCCGGCGGGCGAGACCTACTACTTCATCGGCAAAGACAACATCTTCTTCCACACGCTGTTCTGGCCGGCCGTGCTCATGGCGTACGAGGGCCTGAACCTGCCGACCAACGTCCCCGCCAACCAGTTCGTCACCTTCAAGGGCGCCAAGGCCTCGAAGAGCGAGGGCGTCGGCGACACCGTCCTGTCGTACCTCGATCGCTACCAGCCCGACATGATCCGCTACGGCCTCGCCGCCAACTTCCCGGAGACCTCCGACACCGACATGACGGAGGCGGAGATGATTCGCCGCAACAACGACGAACTCGTCGCCACGTGGGGCAACCTGGTGAACCGCGTCCTCGCGATGACGGGC
>DATECV010000210.1:0-20303 GCA_035286725.1 Dehalococcoidia bacterium
CGCTACGGTACTTAGTTCCAAATCCCGCGCTACGTGGCGCTATAGCCACTTACTCCCTTTCGTCACGCGATGACGGGGACCTGCTGCATCGCTTCGCGCACCTTCTCCTCCGGGTAGGCGAAGTCCTGCAGCTTGCCGGCCAGGTAGTTGTCGTACGCGGTCATGTCGAAGTAGCCGTGGCCGCTGAGGTTGAACAGGATCACCCTCTTGTCGCCCGACTGCTTCGCGGCCAACGCTTCGTCGATCGCCGCCCTGATCGCGTGGGCGGACTCCGGCGCCGGGACGATGGCCTCGGCGCGCGTGAACTGCACCGCCGCCTCGAACACGGTGTTCTGGTGGTAGGCGCGCGCCTCCATCAGCCCCTGGTCGTACAGCTCGCACACCAGGTTGGCCATGCCGTGGTACCGCAGGCCGCCCGCGTGGATCCCTTCCGGGATAAACGTGTGGCCCAGCGTGTACATCTTCACCAGCGGCGTCATGCCGGCCGTGTCACCGAAGTCGTAGCGGTACTCCCCCTTCGTCAGCGACGGGCACGCCTCCGGCTCCACGGCGATGAAGCGCGTCTTCTTGCCGCCAACGATCTTGTCCCGCATGAACGGGAAGGCGATGCCCGCGTAGTTCGAGCCGCCGCCCGCGCATCCGATGACCACGTCCGGATACTCGCCCGCCATCTCCATCTGCTGCAACGCCTCCTGGCCGATCACTGTCTGGTGCATCAGCACGTGGTTCAGCACGCTGCCCAGTGAGTACTTCGTATCGTCGCGCTTCGCCGCGTCCTCCACCGCCTCGCTGATGGCGATGCCCAGGCTGCCGGGGTTGTCCGGCGTCGCCGCCAGGATCGCGCGGCCCGCCTCCGTGTCCGCGCTGGGGCTGGCCACGACGCTGGCGCCGTAGAGCTGCATCATGCTGCGGCGATACGGCTTCTGGCCGTACGACACCTTCACCATGTAGATCTTCAGCTCCATCCCGAAAAAGTTGCAGGCCATCGCCAGCGCCGTGCCCCACTGGCCCGCGCCCGTCTCCGTCGTCAGGCGGTGTATCCCCTCCTGCTTGTTGTAGTACGCCTGCGCCACCGCCGTGTTCGGCTTGTGCGAGCCGACGGGCGACGCGCCCTCGTACTTGAAGTAGATGTGCGCCGGCGTGCCCAACGCCTTCTCCAGCCGCCGCGCGCGGATCAGCGGTGTCGGACGCCAGAGCTTGTATACCTCGCGAACCTCGTCCGGGATGTCGATATGGCGCTCGGTGCTGACCTCCTGCTTGATCAGCTCCATCGGGAACAGCGGCGCCAGGTCCTGCGGGCCGATGGGCTGCCGGGTGCCCGGGTGCAGCACCGGCGGCGGCCCCTTCGGCAGGTCGGCCGTGATGTTGTACCAGCGCCGGGGGATCTCCGACTCTGGCAACAGGAACTTCGTCGTCTCGTTCACATCGTCCTCCTCGCGGCGCCCTGGCCGCCGCACATGTTCAGCGCTCCATCCCGGTCAAAATAAAACGCCCTCACCCCTCCGAGGGGCGAGAGCGTATCTCGCGGTACCACCCTGCGTCGAGCCCGCCTGCGCGGGCCCATCTCAGTCCGCTCGGGCTGAGAATTCAGCCGAAGCAGCGGGCCTGGTAACGGTGCCCATCCCGTCGGAGACTACGGCGTGTGCGCGGGCGGGGGCGCCCACGCTCCATCGCTTTCGGTCCGAGGCTCCCGGGTCCATTCGGTCTGTCGCGCCGCCGCCGGTTTGCACCTGTCCCGGCTCTCTGCAGGCTCGCCTTCCAGACGTACTAGCCCCGATCGTCGCCGATCGTATATCGCCTCCAGGCTGCGGCCGGAACCATCGCCCGAAGGGTGGGCCAAGTCTAGCGGCGGCGCCGAAGGGCTGTCAAGCGAGTCGGCGTCCCGTGGACAAGATGCGGTCCCGGAGGCTGGGCCGGACGCCGGACCTCGAGATTTCGGGCGCAAAAGGCATACCGGCCGGTCGCGAAGGCATCAATACGCCCGTACACCTGCCGATGATTTTCATACTGGGGCGGCGGATTCAATTCGGCTGCGAGTTAGGCCCGGGGGCAGCGTTGACGCCAGAGCTACACGCCCTTTCACGCATCTGCATGACGCTGGACCCCACGGTCGACCACGTCACCCATGCGTGCGACTCCATCCGGCAGGCGCTGGACGCGGAAGACGTCTACGTGGTCCGCGCAGGCGACCCGGCGTTCGTCCGGCTGGGCTGCGCCTGTGACCCGGCGACGTACGAGATCAAGCAGAGGGGCTACTGGATGATCTGGCGCCAGTTGGCCGCCTCTCCCCACATCGGCGGCGCCACCTTCAACGTCCGCGACCGCCTCGTCGAGGACGGCGGCGGCTGGGCGCCTGGGCAGTCCAGCACACACATCGCCTCCATCCTGCCGGGCGACGAGAGCAACTCCGAGCTCCTGATTGTTCGCGGACCGTGGCCGCAAGGCCTGACCGCGGATCAGGTCGAGTTCATCGACATTGCCCGCGCGCTCATGTCCCACCTGGTCTCCACCGTCCTCGACTCCGAGCGCAGGAGCAGGCAGCGCCAGCAGCTCGAGTCGCTGGCGAACGTATCGAACGCGTTCAACCGCGCCCAGCGGGCCGATGACGTGCTCACCTCGCTGTCGACGGCTCTGGCCAACTCCTCGGGCATCGACTGGGTGCTCATGGTCACCTACAACGACGCCTGCGACGCCGTCACGGGCCGCGCACTCAACGTCGCGCGTCACTCCGATACGCAGATCGCGGCGCGCTTCCGCAAGTCCACGGCGGATAGCGCGATCGAGCTGCGGCTGGGGGCCGAGCTGACACGCCTGAACGGCGTCATCCTGGTGCCCGACGTCTTCGCGCCCGACCTGGCGGACACGGTCCCGAACGCCTGGCTCATGCGCGACGAGTTCCCTTCGCTCCAGCACTACTGGAAGCGCGCGCACATCCTGTCCATGGCCATCATGCCCATCGTCTTCCAGGGCCAGGCGCTCGGCTACGTCAGCTTTTCGTCCTCGACCGGCCGCAGGTTCGAGGAGGACGAGGTGAAGTTCCTGCAGGCGCTGGTGTCGCAGGCCGCCACCGCCGTCTACGGCCTGCGCCTGTACCAGCACCTGGAGCAGTCGCGCGAGAAACTGCGGTATAGCGAGGAGCGCTTCCGCTCGCTGGTGCAGAACGCGTCCGACCTCGTGACGATCATCGATGGCGACGGCACGCTGCGCTACGCCAGCCCCTCCATCGAGCGGCTGATGGGCTACTCCGCGGATGACTGGGTCGGTGCAAACATCCTCTCGTTCGTCCACCCCGACGACCTGGCCCGGATCAGCTCGTCCCTGGGCGAGGTCGCCAGCACGCCCGGCGTGCATCCCCCGCGGCAGCTGCGCGTGCGCCACGCCGACGGCTCCTACCGTTACTTCGAGACGACGCCCACCAACCTGCTGGACGTCCCGTCCGTCCAGGGCATCGTCCACAACTCGCACGACATCACCGAACGCTGGCAGGCCGAAGACGCCCTGCGTCACAGCGAAGAGCGCTTCCGCTCTCTGGTGCAGAACGCCTCCGACCTCATCACCGTCATCGACGCCGACACGACGATCCGTTACCAGAGCCCGTCCATCGAGCATATGCTGGGCCACGACGCCAGCACCATGGTGGGCCTGCGCCTGACCGACCTCATCCACATCGACGATGTCGCCCGCACACTGGCCGTGCTGCAGAACACCATGCGTGACGCCACCGCCCGCACGAGCGCAGACATGCGCGTGCGCGACCGCAACGGCGGCTGGCGCCACGTCGAGTTCATCGGCACCGACCAGCGCCACAATCCCGCTATCGGCGGCCTCGTCCTGAACATCCGCGACGTCACCGACCGCAAGGCGCTCGAACAACAGCTCCGCCACCAGGCCACGCACGACCCGCTGACGAAGCTCGCCAACCGTACGCGGTTCTCCGACCGCCTGCAGCAGGCCCTCAGCCGCTCCGACCGGCTGGGCCACCGCATCGGCATCCTCTTCATGGACCTCGACAACTTCAAGGGCGTAAACGACAGTCTGGGCCACTCCGCCGGCGATCGTCTGCTGACCGAGGTGGCCGAGCGCGTGGAGCGCTGCCTGCGGCCGGGCGACACCGTGGCGCGGCTGGGCGGCGACGAGTTCGCCATCCTGCTGGACGACGTCTCTTCCGCCGAAGACGCCACTCGCGTCGTCGACCGCATCTTCCACACGCTCGAAGCGCCGTTCGTGCTCGAGGGGAAGGAGATCATCGTCCGCGCCAGCGTCGGCATCGCCGTCAGCGGCGACAGCGGCGACGACAGCTCCGGCGGCAACGCCGACTCCCTCCTTCGCGACGCGGACGTCGCCATGTACGTCGCGAAGTCGCACGGGAAGGGCTGCTACGAGATCTTCGAGCGGAGCATGCAGGTCTCCATGATGGAACGCCTGGAACTGCTGGCCGATCTGCAGCGCGCCGTCGAGCGCAACGAATTCGTGCTGCAATATCAGCCCATGATCACCCTGCAGACCGGCGAGCTTTCCGGCGTCGAGGCGCTGGTCCGCTGGCAGCACCCGAGCCGCGGCCTCATCCAGCCGGGCGATTTCATCTCCCTGGCGGAGGATTCCGGCTCCATCATCGGGCTGGGCCGCTGGGTGCTGGAACACGCCTGCCGCCAGGCCACCGCATGGCAGATGACGTTTCCGCACGCGACGGACTGGACCCTCAGCGTCAACGTCTCCGCCAAACAGCTCCAGCATCCCGGCTTCGTCGGCGAGGTCGAGCACATCCTCCACGCCACCGGACTCCGGCCCGACCGCCTCATCCTCGAGATCACCGAGAGCGTGATGATGAACGATGCCAAGCTCATGATGACCCGGCTGCAGGAGCTGAAGAACCTGGGGCTGCGGCTGGCCATCGACGACTTCGGCACCGGCTACTCGTCGCTCAGCTACCTGCGTCAGTTCCCCTTCGACCTGCTGAAGATCGACAAGTCGTTCATCGACGACGTCGGCTCCACCGACCAGCAGAAGGAGCTCACGCGCGCCATCATCGAGCTGGGCCGCACGCTCGACCTCGAGCTGGTCGCCGAGGGCATCGAGCGCTCGGAGCAGCTCTCACGCCTGCTGTCGCTGGATTGCAACCTGGGTCAGGGGTTCTTCTTCGCCAAGCCGCTGGACCGCGAAGGCGTCGAGGAGCTGCTGGCGGCCATGAAACCCGCCGCCGAAGCCGCCTGACACGCGTCCGCCGTCGCTGGATTCCCGGGACGTGGTCTACGCGGCGCGCCGGTCGCCCGAGACCACGAGCGGCGCCGTCTCGGTAAGCGCCTCCTCGCCGGCGATCCGCCTGTTCACGCGCGCCAGCTCACTGCGCTGCCGCAGCGCGATGCCGTCGATGAAGTTCGCGGCGTGAACCACGTGCCCTTCCAGGATCGTCAGCGCCACGCCCAGCCGCGCCTCGTCGAAGGCGCTCTGGCGCAGCTCCGCTGAAGCGCGCAACTCGCGAACGCGGTCCATGGCGAACGCGATGCGCTCCGCGTACCGCCGCGCCTCGCGCGCCTCATACTGGTCCGCCAACGTGGCCGCGCTCAGCGCCGCCGCCACGCGCTCCGCCAGGATCTCGCTCTGCATCTGCTTGCGCATGGGTGTGCCCCTAGTCTGGTGCGTGTCCCGCTTCCGGACGGGAGGAGTATGCACCCGGCGCCCTCGCTCTGTTGATGGGGGAATCCCCTCATTTGTGACGCGACTGCGAAGTCACCCGCCCGCATTCGCGAGCATCTCCTCATACAGCGCTTCCATCAGGCGGGCATTGTCCTGCCAGCGGTACTCGCGCTCCACGTACGCGCGCCCCGCCCGGCCCATCCGCTCGCGCAGGGCCGTGTCGCCCGCAAGCCGCGCGATCGCTTCCGCCAGCGCCTCCGGGTCCGCCGGCGGCACCAGCATGCCCGTCTCACCGTCGACAACGACGTCGGGGATGCCGTGGATGCGCGACGCCACCACGGGCACCGCCATCGCGCTGGCCTCCAGCGCCGATACGCCGAACCCTTCCCACGTCGACGGCATGGCGAACACGTCGAACCGCCGCAGCATCGCCGGCACGTCCTCGTGCGCGATCTCGCCCGCAAACGTCACGCGCTCCCGCAACGACAGCTCGTCCGTCAGCCGCTCCAGCTCCGCGCGCGAAGGACCGTCGCCCACCAGCACCACCTCGAGGTGTACGCCCTGATCCCGCAGAAGCGCGACCGCCCGCAACAGATGCTCGAACCCCTTCTCCGGCGAGAGCCGCGACACCGCCCCGACCACGACGTTTCGTTTCTTGCCGCTTGCTGTTTGCTGTTCGCCGTTTGCCGTTTGCTCTTTGTTACGCGCCGGCCGGAACTGCTCCAGATCGATCCCGTACGGGATAACGCTCACGCCCTTCCCCTCCGGCACGAACGGCAGCGTCGCCTCCGCCAGCCGCAGCCCAGTCGCCGTGATGGCGCCCGCGCGCGCCAGGGCCTGCTTCGTGATCCAGCGGTGGAACGGGGTCAGGTGTGGCGCCTCCAGCACGTCCGTGCCCCATACCGAGACGATCGACGGCTGGAAGCCCGAGAGCCCGGCCAAGAAGCCGTAGCTGGTCAGGTGCAGCGCGTGCAGCAGGTCCGGCCGCAGCTCCTGCACCAGCGCCCGCACGCGCCGGGCGTGCACCACGTAGCGCGCCTTGCCGATCGTCTCCAGCCCGTCGATGTGGTGTACCGTCGCGCCTTCGATCTGCGCCGACCGGAACGAGATGACGTGCGTCTCCCATCCCAGCCGCGCGAAGTGGCGCACCCACCGTTCCGTGTGGATGTACGGCGCGTCGGCCAGATAGACCACCCTCATGCTTCGCCTGCGCGCGAGGGGCCGACGACAAGCTGCTCGATCGCGACCGCCAACCCCGCGAAGAACCACAGAAACGGGTCCTCCAGGAACCGCCCCTCCGTCTGCGACCCCAGGAAGATCACGGCGGAGACGATGCCGATGCCCAGCACCAGCGTCCGCAGCTCGATATCGTGACTGCGCGCAAGACCGCGCACGTACGCCACCCACCGAAGTGCGAGAAACGCCACCGCGACGGCGCCGATCACGCCCAGCTCGGCGACGATCGTCACCGCCGACGTGTGCGACGCTGTGATGTTCGCCTTGATCTTCGGGTCTTTGTGGGCGTAGTAGTCCTCCTCGAACGCGGCCTGGTATCCGCCCGCGCCCACGCCTGTGAGCGGGTGGTCACCGAACATGTCGAACCCCGCCTCCACCAGGTACGGCCGCGCGCCCAGCGCCTCCTCGCCGAACGTGAACGTGTTGACGCGCTTCGTGAAGAACGGGCTCACCGCCGCCACCGCCAGCGCCGTCACAAGGATCGCTGCAACGCCGCCACCGATGATCCGGAGCCGCGCGCCGCGTCCGATCGGCATCGCCATCACCGCCAGCGGCAGCAGCAGCGCGCCCACGGCCCAGGCCCCGCGCGAGCCCGTGAACACCAGCGTCAGCAGCGAAACCGCGATGGCCGGCGAAAGGAGCCACCAGCGCAGTTCGCGCCGCACGAAGGACCACAGCATCATCGCCACGACGATGCCCTCCAGCAGGAAGCGCGCGAAATGGTTCGGGTCGGCGAACGTGGTGTTGATCCGCCGCTCGCCGAACCTCCCGAGCCCCTCGTTCCAGAAGAAGTCGCCGGTCACCTGCTGGTACGCACCAAGGACGGCCAGCGCACCCGCCGCCGCCACGAAGGCCAACAGCGTCCAGCGCAGTGACGCCCGGTCCCGCACGAAGAACGGCACCAGCGCAAAGCCGCCCAGCGAGAACAGCAGCCGCAGCGTCTCCGTCCGGGCGCCGCCCGCGTCGAAGGCCCACAGGGTCGAGAACGCGTACACCGCGAACAACAGCGCCAGCGGCACCGTCAACGCCGATTGTGGCACCACATCCGCGCGCGGCCGCCCCGGCCGCACGACCCACACGGCGAACGCCAGCGCCACCATCAGCCGGCCGGCGTCGACGATCGACGTGGGCGAGCTGATCCCGCCGCCCAGCTCCGACCGCGTCTGCAGGAACGGGAACGCCAGCTTGGTGATCTCCAGCGGCAGCGCCACCGCCAGCAGCGGTCCGACCAAACGCGGCTCGTAAAAGGCGGCGCCCGCCGCCACGCACCCCACCGCCGCCAGCCCGTACTCCGCCGGATGCGCGAACAGCCCCGCCACCGCGAACGCAACGGCCGCCAGCAGGCCCGCGACCAACCAGGATTCGGCAGGCATCGAAGGCAAGCGGATCAGCGCGGGGCGTTCAACGAGGGCCATCGCCGCATTGTAGGCGACCCGCCTCAGCCCGAAGGGCGAACCAGCTCATCGACTAACAGGCTATCCAGCTACGGAAGCGGCACCCCGTTGTACAGCAGGTCCGTATCGCCCGTGAAGACGTCGGTGTAGATGTTCGCCAGTGCCACGATCGGCCGGTCCGCCTCCAGGATGGCGGTCCCGGCGAACCCGTTCGGCAGGAACGGCTCCAGGTACTGGAACACCGTCGCCTCGCGCGTGACGAAGACGCAGTACCCCTGCTCGCCGCCCGGCAGGTCCAGCCCCTTGTACTTGATGCAGACGTTCGCCGTGCCGCCATCGGCCACCAGCACGCGGAACCACGAGTCCCACCCGCGGTGCCCGCCGGAAGGCCCGTAGCTCTTGTTCAGCACCGGCAGCAGCACGCGGCTCGCGCCGTCCTCCGGCCGCAGCCCCCGGTAGTTCGTGAAGGTGTCCGCGTATTTCGTGCTGCGGCTGACGATCACGCCGATCGGCTGCGTCGAGGTGATCCGCGCCGTCCCCACGAAGTTCGGCGGTAGCCGGTCGCCCTGCAGCAGGCAGTTCGCGTAGTCGTCGCGATCCTGGAAGCACAGCCGCGCGCCGCGCACCGTCATTGTGTTCTGCTTCGCAACGAAGGCCCCGCCCGCGCTCAGGTCGAACCCCTCGAACCGGATCGTCACCTGCGCCGGCTTCGCCGGATCCTTGTTCTCGATCTGGAACCGCGTGCTGAACGCGTTCAGCGGGCCCACCTCGCGGTCGACCAGCGGCAGCAGCACTGTCGTGCTCATCTCCTTCTCGTCGATCGCCCGGTAGGACGCGAAGGGATTGTAGAGCGAGTTGTACGCATCGGCTGACGCCGTCAGGATTTGCTGCTCCGCCGCGACGTTCTGCGCGTTCTTGTGCGTTTCGATCCGCACCGATCCCGTGAACCCTGCCGGCACGCCGAAGGAGTCCGGGTCGCGGAACAGTGTCCCCTTCGGCGCGATGGGGCGCCCTCCGTTCGGGCAGCCGGACTGCTTCGCCACGCCCCTGGCGCCCGGCTTGTACGGATCCCATGCGATCTCGCCGTCGGTGTAGTTGCTCAGGTAGGTCAGCGTCACGCACGCCGTCGTGTCGCTCAGGTTCTGCACGGCGAAGCGGCCGTTCCAGTCGCCCTGCGCGCCGTCGCGATTCGCGATGAGCGGCAGGTACATCTTGCTGGACCCGGCCAGGATCGTCGTCGTGTTCCCATCGATGAGGAACGCGCCGTTGCGGCGCACGTCCTTCGCGTGCAACGCCACTATCGGCTGGTCGCTCTCCACCACCGCCGATCCCTTGTACCCCGGGGGCAGCCCCGGGTGCGTCTCCGTGAAGAACGTCCATCCCTGCCCCGGGCCGACGGGCGGGCACGTCGCGGAAGGACAGCCGTCCTGCGCCAGCAGCGCCCCCGTGTCCGAGTAGTACGAGACGATGACGTTCGCGTTGCCCGCGCCGATGTTCTGCACGCGCACCCACGAGTTCTCGGCGCCGAAGTTGTACGCCGGCCCCGGAGCCGTCGCCGACGCGTGCTCGGCATCGCGGTCGAAGGAGAACGGGCCGGCGGAAGCAGCGGACGCAACCACGGCGAGCGCGGCGATGAGCAGCGGCACGCGAGCGCGAGCCCAGGCTCTACGCGTCGCCCCAGATCCTCGCCGTGTCAAAAGGTGAAATGGCCCCATGCCCGGATCCTTCCGCCCCGCCACCGGCGCAGTCTAACAAACGAAGGATCGCGCCCGTCAAACACGAGCGCTACTGATGCCAACCTGAAACTCGTCCGCCAGGATTCCCATCAGCACGTTGTCGTAATACCGGCCGTCGCGGTACTTTGCCTGCCGCTCGCGCCCCTCTTCGACGAACCCGCATTTGTCGTAGCAGCGCCGCGCCCGCACGTTGTACTCCACGTACCCCAACTGCACGCGGTGCAGTCCCATCTCCGCGAACGCGAACCCTAGGATCGTGCGCGTCGCGTCCGTCCCATAACCGCGGCTCCAGTGCTCCCGCGCGATCGCGATGCCGAAGTCGGCGCAACGGTCCTCCGCCGACACGCGCTTCAGCCGCACCAGCCCGATCAGCGTTGCGTGCTCGTCCTCGATCCCCAGCGACACGCCGCCGAACGCGGGCCGCGACAGCGATGCCACGAACGAGCGCGTCGTCTCCTGCGAGCTGCCGTAGATGTTCCCGTCCAGCACGCTGAACTCGTGGTCCTGGTACCAGCGCCACACCGTTTCGGCGTCCGCCTCGTCCAGCGCGCGCAGCCGCACCCGTTCGCCCTGCAGCATCTGCATGTCCCTCGACCCGGCGCACCTACGCCAGCACGCGCTCCAGCGCCGCGCACGCCACCGTCACCACGTCGCCGAACTCCCGCGACCCGTCGATCACGCACCACGCGTCGCCGCCATCGCGGGCCAGCTCCAAGAAACCCGCGCGCACGCGCTCGTGGAACGCCACGGCCTCGTTGTCGAAGTGGTTCGCGCCGCCGTCGCCCGCCCTGCGCCGCAACCCTACGTCCACCGGCACGTCCAACAGCAGCGTCATGTCCGGCGCCAACCCGCCCGTCGCGATCGCGTTCGCGCGTTCGACCAGGTCGCGCCCCAGCCCGCGCCCGAAACCCTGGTACGCCGTCGACGACGCGGCGAAGCGATCGCACACCACCACGCAGCCGCGTTTCAGCGCCGGCCGGATCACCTCCGCCGCGAGCTGCGCCCGCGCCGCTTCGAACAGCAGCAGCTCGCTCAGCGGATCGCCGACGCCGCCCTGGGCCAGCACCAGCTCGCGGACACGCTCGCCCAGCTCCGTGCCGCCGGGTTCGCGCGTCAGCACGACCTCGTGCCCGCCGTCGACCAGCCGCTCGTGCAGCGCGTGCTGCAGGCGCGACTTCCCGGCGCCGTCGCCCCCTTCGATGACGATGAACTTGCCTCGAGCCGTGTGGGTGTTCACCCGGCAGTCATACGCCCGCCAGCCAGCGCTGTCAACGTGCCGTTGCTACTGCACTGTCACCGATCCCGCATCGCACGGCACGACCGCTCCGCTGCCCGCGTCGCCCGGGCACTGCGCGAGCGGTACCCCGCTGAAGTCCGAAGCGCTGACGTTGCTCAGTGACAGCGTCACCGCGCCCGCCGCCACGGCGTGGAACTCCACAACGGCCAGCACCACGCTGCCCGAGGGCCCGCCCTCCGCGTTGAAGCACGAGATGAGCGCCCGCCCCGTGGCCGGGTCGCCGTCACCCTCGGTGCCGCCGGGGTCGTCCACATCGCCCTCCGGCGCCGGGACGCACAGCCAGCCGCCGCCCAGCGAGCCCTCATCGAGGTCAGGGTTGCGGTCCGTGCTGGGCCCGCCCGCGTACGACGGCGCGACGATCTTCGTTCGGTCGTAGTCCAGGTAGAAGTTGAACGCCGCCATCGAGGTCCCGGCCGGGATGTTCGCCATCACCACGGCCACCCGGAACACGTCGCCCGCCCGCACCGAACGCACCGCCTGCACGCCGGACCTCGCGGCATCCATATCGACGATGAACTTCATCTCGGACGTCTCCGCCGACGCCAGCGCCACCTCCGTAGAGTCGACGGAAGGGCTCGCCCCTACTGGCGGCGTCGGAACGTCACTCACCGCCTGGCGCGGCGCGTCCGGATCCCCGCCCGCGATATCACCGCCCAGCTCGGCCACCGTCGTCGGGTCCACGCCACCCACCGGCGTCACGGGTTGCGCAGCCCCGGCGTCAGTCGCGCTCGCCGTGGCGCGCGCTCCCGGCGACGATGTGCTCGCCGCTGGCGGACTACTCGTCGCGACATCATTCCCCGCGGGCGTTGGTGTGGCCGCCGCGTCATCGTCATCGCCGCTGCAGGCGGTCATCAGCGCGGCCCCGCACGCAAGCGAAAGGGCCGCATACCGCAGCCCCTTCGGCATCATCACGATTGCAGGTGTCATCACACCGCGCTACTCCACCGTCAGCGTCGCGCTCCGGCAGGGGATCACGGGTTCAACGCCACCGCAACTTCCGAGTTGCTGTATGAGTGAATCAAACCACTGTGCGTCGCTCTCATGGAAGGCAAGCGTAACGCTTCCTGAGGCGATCGCCTGGAACTGAACGGTGGCAAAGACGATGTCTCCTGTCTCGTAGTCCATCGGCGGAGCGCCAATACACGAGATCGCGGCCTGGCCCGTCGCAGGATCGCCGTCACCCGTGAAGCCGCCCGGGTCATCAGTATCTCCCTGAGGCGCCGGCAGCAGACAGTTCCACCCGTCGGCTCCTGAGCCAACACCGTCCTCATTCATATCCGGGTTCCGGGCGAGACTCGAACCATTGATGATCGTGGGAGCCACAATCCTTGTCCTGTCGTAGTTCAGTCTGAAGTTGAACGCCGCAAGACCCTCCGTCGGAACGTTCGATAGGACAAGACCGACACGAATCACGTCGCCAACCTTGATCGTTCGCGCGGACTGGATCCCAGCCTCGCTGGCGTTGACGTCGATGATGGCCTCGATTCCGCTTGCGCCAGTGTTCGCAGGGGCAATCGTAGTCGAGTCGATCGTTGCGGCTGGTGGAGGCTCCGGCAGGTCGTTCAACACCTCCGGCTCGGCATCCAAGTCTCCACCGATGATGTCCTCGGGAACTTCCCCTCCTGTGTCTGTCGCGTCGCGCTCAGCGCTGGTCGGCGTGACCGGCGCGCCGCTCGCCACGGGCGTGTTCCCGCTCCCGACGATCGTCTCCACCGGCCGCGGCGTGCCCGCGGCGCCCGGCGTCTTCCCAGCGCCGGGCGTGCCGCTTACGCCGGGCGTCCCGCTGGTACTCGTTCCGTCCGCCCCCGGCGTGCCACCCACGTTCGAGGCGGTGCCACTCGCGCCTGGCGTCGTGGTCGACGTCTTCGTGCCCGTCGCGGTCTTGTCGCCCTCGTCACTGCCGCCGCCGCACGCCGCCAGGGCGACCGCGCCCACGCACAAGCCTGCCACCAGCGCTACTGCCCATCGCTTCACGATCGCATCTCCAACATCGTCCCCCGCCGGGTCGTCGGTCCTCGCGGCCGTTCGTCAGGCGGGGCCATCGCGAGATTCGTATCATAATGGATCGTTCCCCCACTCCGCGGTAGACGCAAGCGTTCAGGATCCGCCGTCCTCAAGACGTTCCGAAACATCCGTCCGCCTCCCGCCCATCTGCTATACTCTGCCGGTTCGCGCCGGACCGGCGCGGATACAGCTTCGAGAGGAGCGGCCGGCCGCCGATGCGGAGTCGGCCGAATTTTATGCCCGCGGTAGTTGTCATCGGCGGCCAGTGGGGGGATGAGGGCAAGGGCCGCATCATCGACCTCGTCGCACAGGGCGCCTCCATCGTCGCCCGCTATTCCGCGGGCAACAACGCCGGTCACACCGTCATCAACGACATGGGCGAGTTCAAGCTCAACGTCGTTCCCGCCGGCATCTTCTACCGGGAGAAGACCTGCATCGTCGGCAACGGCGTCGCCGTCGACCCCGCCATCCTCCTCAACGAGATCGAGACGCTCTCCTCGCGCGGCGTCAGCGTGGAACACCTGTTCATCAGCGACCGCTGCCACATCATCATGCCCTGGCACCCGCTCATCGACCTGGCCGACGAAAAGCTCCGCGGCGAGGCGGCCATCGGCACCACCGGCCGTGGGGTCGGCCCCTGCTTCACCGACAAAGTCGCCCGCATCGGCATCCGCATGGGCGACCTCATCGACCCCGAGGCCTTCCGCGCCCGGCTGGAGTTCATCCTGCCCTACAAGAACAAGGTACTCACCCAGCTCTACGGCCTGGATCCGCTCGATTTCGCGACGGTGTACCGCGAGTACGGCGAGCTGGGCGCGCGCCTGGCGCCCTTCGTGCGCGACACCTCGATCATCGTGCACGATGCGCTGGAGCGCGGTGACACTATCCTGCTCGAAGGCGCGCAGGGCTGCCTCCTCGATCTCGACGCCGGCACGTACGAGTACGTCACGTCTTCGGTGCCGTCGTCGTCGGCGGGCGGCGCGGGCATCGGCATCGGCATCGGCCCAACCGTCATCCACCAGGTCGTCGGCATCTACAAGGCCTACATGACCCGCGTCGGCAACGGCCCCATGCCCACCGAGCTCCTGGACGAGACCGGGAAGATCCTGCAGGTCGAAGGACCGCGGCCCGAGATCGGCACCACCACCGGTCGCAAGCGCCGCACGGGCTGGTTCGACGCGGTCGCCTCGCGTTACAGCGCGCTGGTCAACGGCGTCACCAGCGGCGTGCTCACGCGCCTCGACGTGCTCGATAACTTCCCTTCGATCAAGATCTGCACGTCGTACGAGACCGAGGACGGCCGCGCGCTGCAGTCCATGCCCGCCAGCTCCGTCGTGCTCTCACACGTGAAGCCGGTGTACGAGGAAGTGGAAGGCTGGCGCGCGCCGACGGCAGGCTGCCGATCGTGGGACGAGCTGCCGGAAAAGGCGAAGGCCTACATCCGCCGCATCGAGCAACTGCTGGGCATCCCTATCGACATTGTCTCCGTCGGCCCGGAGCGCGGCCAGGCGATCATCGTCCATGACGTCCTGAAGGTGAAGCCGCGACCGTAGTCCCGCACGAGCGCCACCCTCTGCGCGCTACACTGCCCGCATGGGAACCATGACCCGCGAGCAATTCATCCGGGAAGTCGGCGTCACTCCCGAGCATGTCGCTCAGGAGATGGAGGACTTTGCCGCGTCCGGCAGATACCTTTCCGACCACTGGGACGAATTCGCCGAGACGATGCCGAACGAGTTCGTCGCGATCCGCGATACCCAACTCGTTGCGCACTCGCCGGATCTTGATGGCCTACTGAGAGAATTGGATCGACAGGGTATTGACCGCCGCGCCGCGCTGATCGATTTCATCGACGTTAGCGACATCATCATGGTCCTCCCGTGCCGTTAGAGGGACGCTTCTCGGGTGTCCACCGCCGCCCCTTCGTGCGTGCCCGCCTCGTTTCGCGCCGCCTGCGTATCGACCAGCGGATCGACTTCCTTGTCGATACGGGCGCTGATCGCTCGATGTTGCTTGAGCGCGATGGTCGCGCTATCGGCATCGATTACAAACGGCTGCCTGGCAACGCCCGAGCCGGTGGAATCGCGGGCGTCACGCCGGCCAGCCGCGAACCGGTGCTCCTGGTGTTCGAAGAAGAGTCACCGCGGCGCGTTCACGTCTACCGCCTGGAACTTGTCATCGCACATCCGTCGGCATCTTCGATCGGTCTCCCTTCCCTCCTCGGCCGCGACATCCTCAACCGCTGGCACATGACCTACCGCCCCATCGATAATCGCCTCGAGTTCGAGGTCGCGTCCGCGGATTCGACCGTCGACCTGAACTGAACGCCGGAGAGCGACCATGCCTGAGTTCATCATCCTCGAAGGCCCCGCAGATGGTGTCGCTACCATCACGCTGAACCGGCCCGAGAAGAAGAACGCGCTCTCCATCGCCCTCCGCGACGAGATCAGCGATGCTCTCCGTGCGCTCGCCGAGGACCCGTCGCTGAAGTGCCTGGTCCTCACCGGCTCCGGAGACGTCTTCTGCGCCGGCTTCGACCTGAAGGAGTTCGAACGCGTCCGCGAGCCCGGCTTCGGCGACAAGCTCTGGGCGTCGAGCGACCGCTACCACCGCGCCTGCCTCGCCTTTCCTCTGCCTATAATCGCCGCCGTCAACGGCCCTGCGCTCGCCGGCGGTTTCGACCTGGCCGTGATGTGTGACATCCGCATCGCCTCCGACCGCGCGCGGTTCGGCCATCCCGAGATCACCTTCGGTGATGTCGTCTACGGCCCCCTCCACGATCTCGTCGGCGCGGCCGTCGCCCGCGACCTCTGCTTCACCGGCCGCATCATCGACGCGAGCGAGGCGCTGACACTGCGCCTGGTGTCCCGCATCGTGCCGCCGGATTGCCTCCTCGACGAAGCGCGCCAGGCGGCCGCGCAGGTCGCCCGCGCGCCCCGCGACGTGCTCCTCCGTACCAAGGCCAAGGCGTCCCGCCGGGCTGGCGTCCTCCAGGACCGGACGCTGGATCTCTAGCGGATCCGTTGACATCGCCCCGAAGCTGCGACTGATTCGCGCGGATTCGTTTGGCCGGTGCTCTCAGCCCCTGCTACCCTGTCGCTGTACATTTTCTTCCGCTCTGAACCGAATCTCCCGCGGGGCCGTACACTCCATGACCATCGAAGAGATCCGCCAGCCTTCTCGCCTCGCGTCCCTCCCGGACCTCGAGCGCATCGAGCACGCCGTCCGCCAGATTATCGAGGCCATCGGCGAAGACCCCGGCCGCGAGGGCCTCCTCGATACCCCGTCCCGCGTCGCCCGCATGTACGCCGAGCTCTTCGAGGGGCTCCGCGCCGACCCCACCGAGCACCTCCGCGTCGGCTTTGAGGCCGGCCACGACGAGATGGTCATCCTGCGCGACATTCCCTTCTACAGCGTCTGCGAGCACCACTTCATGCCCTTCCACGGCACCGCCGCCGTCGGCTACATCCCCGACGGCCGGGTGGTCGGCGTCAGCAAACTGGCCCGCCTCGTCGAGGGCTACGCCCGCCGCCCTCAGCTCCAGGAGCGGCTGACCTCGCAGGTCGCCGACGCCCTGATGGACACCCTGCGCCCCGACGGCGTCGCCGTCGTCATCGAAGCTGAGCACCTCTGCATGACGCAGCGCGGCATAAAGAAGCCCGGCTCCCGCATGGTCACATCGGCCACCCGCGGCCTCTTCCGCAAGAATGATGTCACGCGCGCGGAGTTCCTCTCCCTGGTGCGCGGCTCGTGACAGAACACCTCACCACCCACGACGAGCCCCTGGACCGCGTCTCGGCCGAATGGAGCGGCCTGCTCCAGCAGTGCGGCGAGCAGGTGCCGTTCGTCACGCCCGCCTGGCAGCAGGTCTGGCTCCGGCACTTCCAGGGCGAAAAGAACCTGCGCATTCTCACCCTCCGCGACGGCGAGCGTCTCGTCGCCGTCGCGCCCCTGCTCTGCAACGAGAGCGCCGAGTTCGTCGGCCATCACAGCATCTGCGATTACATGGATGCCATCATCACGCCGGGCTTCGAGCGCGCGGTCCTGACCGCGCTGCTCGGCCGGCTTGCCTCGGACGGCGTGACGCACCTCGACCTCCGCGGCCTGCGCGAGGACTCGCCCCTGCTGCCCGCGCTGCTGGAGGCCGCGGCCAGCGCAGGCTACACGGCGACGAAGGAGGAAGAGGCGCTGTCGCCGAACGTGGAGCTGCCGGCGACCTGGGACGACTACCTGGGAACGCTCTCCAAGAAGGACCGCCATGAAATGCGCCGCAAGATGCGCCGGCTCGATTCCGCCGGCGACATCCAGATGCGCATCATCACCACGGCCGAGGAAGCGGCGCCTCTGCTGGACACGCTGTTCCACCTGATGCGCATCAGCAACCACCACAAGGAGGAGTTCCTCGACCGCCCCGGCATGCAGGAGTTCTTCCGCGACATGACGGTCACCATGGCCGATGCCGGCATGCTCCGCCTCTATGCGCTCTATCTCGACGACGTGCCCGTCGCCATGGTGCACAACCTTGACGTGGGCGGCACGCTGTATATGTACAATTCCGGCTACGACCCCGCCTATTCGCACTACGCCGTCGGGCTGATGTCGAAAGCCCTGCTCGTCCGCGACGCCATCGAGTCCGGACGCACCCGCGTCGACTTCATGCGCGGCGACGAGAGCTACAAGTACGACCTGGGCGGGAAGGACCGCCACGTCTACCGCGTCCTTCTGGAGAAGGCGTAGACGGCAACCTCGAAGGCAACATGACGTCGACGTACGAACCGCAAGCGCCACACACGGGAAACCCGGCCCGCAGGCCGCGTATCGCGGTGCTCAGCGTACACACCTCCCCGCTGGCCGAGATCGGCGGCGGCTCCGCCGGCGGCATGAACGTCTACGTGCGCGAGCTGTGCCAGGCGCTGGGCGCCCGCGGCTACGCGCTCGACGTCTTCACCCGGCGCGCCAGCGAAGCCACGCCCGAGGTCCAGCCGTTCGGCCCCAACGTCCGCGTCGTCACCATCGACGCCGGCCCGCCGGCCAACATCGCCAAGGACGCCATCGCCGCCAACCTCGCCGGGTTCGAACACGGCGTGCTCGCGTTCATCCGGCGCGAAGGCCTCACGTACGACATGATCTCCAGCCACTACTGGATGTCCGGCGTCGTCGGCCTGCGCCTCGCGGAACGATGGCATGTCCCCCACGTCGCCATGTTCCACACGCTGGGCGAGGTCAAGAACCGCGCCCGCACCACCGAGCACGAGCCGCCCGCGCGCATAAACGCCGAGCGCGACATTGCCGCCGGCGCCGGCGCCATCATCGTCGCCTCGGACCACGAGAAGCACCTGCTCACCTCGCTCTACGGCGCCGACCCGGCAAAGATCGCCGTCGTGCCGTGCGGCGTCGACCTGGACCTCTTCACACCGATCGAAAAGGAGGTCGCCCGGCACCGACTGGGTCTGAAGGAGGGCGAGCGCATCATCCTTTTCGTTGGGCGCATCGAGCCGTTGAAGGGTATCGACATCCTCATCGGCGCCGCCGCCCAGCTCCACGACGACGAGAACTTCCGCGTGCTCATCGTCGGCGGCGATGCCGGCGCGCTCGACCAGATCAACGAGCTGCGCGCCCTGGCCCAGCGCCTCGACGTCGACCACCACCTCTTCTTCGTCGGCGCGGTCGACCACGGCCAGCTTCCGCTGTACTACAACGCCGCCGATGTCTGCGTCGTCCCCTCGTTCTACGAGAGCTTCGGCCTCGTCGCCATCGAGTCCATGGCCTGCGGCACGCCGGTCGTCGCCTCGCGCGTGGGCGGACTCGCCAGCACCATCCTCGATGGCGAGACCGGCTACCTCATCTCCTGGCGCTGCCCGGAGCCGTTCGCCGAGCGCCTCGAGCTCCTCCTCGACAACGACGAGCTCCGCGCCTCGTTCGGCCGCACCGCCCGCGAGGCCGTCGAGCGCTACCGATGGGCCAACGTGGCAAGTGCCGTATCGGCCCTCTATCAGTCCCTTCTGGCAGCGAAATCACCGGCCTCTGCCGATTGATCCCCATCGGGCTTGGCCGATATACTCACAGTGCACTGTAGAAATTCAATCGCCACGGGCGAGCGACAAGGAGTCCCAGCCATGGTCCAGGAAGTCGAAGCCGTCGTCACCATCACCGACAAGGCCGCTGAAAAGGCCGCTGCCCTGCTGAAGGACCGCGGCGTCGAGGACGGCGCCCTGCGCGTCTTCGTCGTCGGCGGGGGCTGCAGCGGGTACCAGTACGGCATGGCCATCGCCCAGGGCCGCGAAGAAGGCGACCTCGTCTTCGAGAGGGCCGGCGTCACGGTGCTGGTCGACCCCGAGAGCGCGCCCCTCATGCGCGGCGCGGAGATCGACTACGTCGATGACATCATGAAGTCGGGCTTCACCATCTTCAACCCGAATGCCGTGAAGGGCTGCGCCTGCGGCTCCAGCTTCCAGACCGCCGACGGCGGCGGCCAGGCGAAGAGCTGCTGCTAGCACCCGCGCGCGACACATCACGACGCAACCCAAAGGCCCTCGACGCGAGGGCCTTCCCCTTACCTGTCGGCGGCGCGGCCGCATGCTACCATCCCCGCGCGCGATGGCGACCAGGATAACGACCACAGTTCCGCGCGCCATCGGGCGCCTGCCGCTGCTGGCAGCCGTGTGGCGCGGAGTGTCCGCTCACCCGGAGATCGCCCTCGTCCTGGGACTGACCGTCCTTGGCGCGTTCCTGCGGCTCTGGCAGTTGGGCGAGCTGCCATACGGCTTTCACAACGATGAGGGCAACGTCACGCTCGATGCCCAGCGCATCTTGAGCGAGGGGTGGATCGGCCCGTTCTCGAAGCTCGCCTCCGGCTACCCGATCGCCGTCAACTACTTCGTCGCGCCCTTCATCAAGGTCATGGGGCCCGGCACGCTGAGCGTGCGTCTGCCAATGGCGGTCCTCGGCATCGTCGCTATCCCGCTGGCCTACTACACCTTCCGCCTGGCGGCCGGATGGCGC
>DATECV010000211.1:0-9342 GCA_035286725.1 Dehalococcoidia bacterium
ATATGGGCGCGGTGATGGGGCAGCGGATCGCGGCGCGGTCGGAGGCGACGGACAAGAATCCGCCGCGGCTGGAGAAGTACGACGCGTGGGGGAACGAGGTGAACGAGGTCGTCCACCATCAGAGCGCGATCGACACGAAGCGCGACCTCTGGGACAACGGCTTCCTTGGGCTGCGGTGGACGGAGGAGGCTCGAGCGACGAGCGCGGGCCACATCCCGCCGGTGGTGCAGACGGGGTTCCTGTACCTGTTGAACCAGTGCGACACGGGGATGGCGTGCGGGATCGGGATGACGAGCAGCGCGGCGGGGATCATCAACCGGCACGCGCCGCCGCACATCCGCGAGCTGTTCCTGCCGCACCTGACGGCGATGGAGTTCGGCGAGGCGTGGGCCGGCGGGATGTTCATGACGGAGATCCGCGGCGGGAGCGATCTGGCGTCGAGCGAGTGCGATGCGGCGAAGACGCCGGACGGCTCGTGGCGGCTCAACGGGTCAAAGTGGTTCTGCTCGAACCTGGACGCGGAGGCGATCCTGACGTTGGCGCGGACGGAGGGCGGGCGGCCGGGCCTGGCGGGGCTTGCGACGTTCATGGTGCCGAAGTACCGCAGCGACGGGACGCGCAACGGGACGCACATCCGGCGGCTGAAGGACAAGCTGGGGACGAAGTCGGTGCCGACGGGTGAGGTGGACTTCGTGGACGCAGAGGCGTACCTGATGGGGCGGGAGTCCGGTGACGCGAAGTCTGCTGCGGACGACCCGCGCGGGCTGTCTCCTTCGGCGACTCGAGAGAAAGCCCGCGCTACAGACGGTGATGATGGCGTCGCGCGGGACGGGCGCGGGATCAACCGGATGATGGAGATGGTGCAGGGGTCGCGGTTCGGGGTGGCGCTGATGGGCCTGGGGATCATGCGGCGCTCGTTCCTGGAGGCGGCGATCTACGCGCACCACCGGACGGCGTTCGGGCAGCTCATCGCGGAGTACCCGCTGGTGCGGGAGACGCTGGTGGACATGGCGGTGGAGGTGGAGGCGGGCTGCGCGCTGGCGTTCGAGGCAGCGGAGGCGGGCGGACGCAAGGACGCGGAGTCGCGGCGGCTGTACCGGATCCTGGTGCCGCTGGCGAAGTTCCGGTGCGCACGGAAGGGCGTCGAGCTGGCGACGCAGGCAGTCGAGATTCACGGCGGCAACGGGTACATCGAGAACTGGCCGGTCGCGCGGCAGCTTCGCGACGCCATCTGCCATCCGATCTGGGAAGGCACCGAGAACATCATCTGCCTCGACGTGCTGCGCTCGATGCAGAAGGAGCACGCGGACGAGGCGCTGTTCGGCCGCGTGGAGCGCGCGCTGGGCACGGCGGAGCATCCGGCTGTCGCCAACACGGCATCGCAGATCGGGCGGGCGGTGGACGAGGTGCGGGAGGCGGTGGCGTACCTGGACCGCGCGCCGCAGGAGATCCGGCTGCTGCACGCCCGGCGCCTGACGGGCTTCATGGCGGATGTCGCGCAGGCGGCGCTGCTGGCCGAGGAAGCGGCGTGGGAGCTGGAGCACAAGGGGTCGGCGCGGAAGGCTATCGTGGCGTCGTACTTTGCGCGGCAGAAGCTGGGGGAGAAGCCGTTGCGCGGGATCACGTCGGGGGACCGCACGGTGCTGGACCACTTCGAGGCGATCGTGCGGTACGAGCCGGTCTCGCCGTCGTCGCTGTAGGGCCTACATCTCCGGCACGCCGGGGCGAAGGGCGCGGGCCACTTTCCGCAGGCCGGACTTGATCGCGCGCGCTTCGGCATCGGTGAGATGCCGGGAGAAGTGCTGCTCGATGCCGCGGTGGTGCATAGGGCGTGCGCGGGCCAGGGTCCGGCGGCCTTCGGGGGTGATGACAGCGTAGGTGCCGCGCGCGTCCTGGGGGCAGGCCTCGCGGCGGACGGCACCGGCCTTCTCCATGCGATCGATGAGGCGGGTGAGGCCGCTCTTGCTGAAGAGGATGGAGCGGGCGAGCTCCTGCATGCGTGCGCGGCCGCCGCGCTCCTGGAGCTGGATGAGGACGTCGTACCACGTCAGCGGGAGCTGGCGCTCGGCCTCGAGCTCGCGATCGAGCACGTCCGTCACCGCGGCGTGCGCGCGGAGAAACGCCTTCCACGCCTCCATGCGTTCAACATCGAGCGTGCCACGCGTCATGTGGCGAGTCTAGCTGATTCCCTGAGTGCGGGCACAGGATCCCGCCGCCGCACGAGGGAGATGCGTGCGGCGAGCACGATGCCCGCGAGGAGGATCCCGCCGAGGAAGTAGTGCGCAAATCCGATGCGCGCCATGAACTGACGTACTAGCGCACTCTCGACGTCGAGCGCCACGACCGGCGGGGACAGCAGTACGATCGCGATGCCCAGCAGGATCCACCATGGCCGCGAGTCCGGCAAAGCGAGCCCGCCCCCTAGCGCCAGCGCGATCGGGAGCAGCAGCAGGAGATAGTAGTGCACCCATGACGTTGGCGCCGCGATGAGCGCAAGCACGATCGCGAGACACATCTCCTGGCGAAGCATCACACGGGCATCGCTGGTGCGCCAGCGAAGGCAGACAGCGGCGCCGATCAGGGCAAGCGCCGCCACAAGGGTCGTGCGCGCGGCCCAGAAGACGCCACCGAGCTCCTCAATGGGTTGGTAGTCAGTGATGTAGTCGTCACCCAGAAGGAGCCTGGCGAACACCGCATCGAGGGATTGGACGGTGGACGCGCCGAGCGGGTGCAGGCCGAAGGGCTCCACAGAGGCCTCGTACCACTCACGGTGAAGGTCGACGCCGTACAACGCGAACGACCCGGCAATGATCGCCGCGATGGTACCGGCGCCCGCAACCACGGTGTCCCACTTTCCCCGCGCTGCGAACGGCAGCAGAACCAGCGCGAGAGGTGGCTTGATGATGACCGCCAGGCCAATCAGCACACCCGCGAGCCTGCCACGGTTTGATTCGGAACAGAGGAGCGCGACGACCAAGGCCAGCCAGACGAAGTGCGTCGTATTGCCCTCGCGCAGGCTGTGATAAAGAGGGCCGTTCGCCGCCAGCGCAACCACAAAGACCGCGAGCCGCGTCCCGGCCAGTCGTAAGTAGCGCGCGAGCAGCCAGGCGGTGCCGGCCACGGCCAGCAATCCCAGCGCGGTGAAAACCAGACCGGCTGTGTTTGGCGAGAAGGACGCGAGGGGGACAAACAGCCATGCGACGATCGGAATATTGGTGAAGGCGAGGGGGAACACGTCATACAGGCGTTCGGCTTCCCCGTCACGGACAAGTTCGGCCGAGGGGTAGTAGGCCCTCTTGAAATCGTTGAGGAAGCGTGCGGGCTGCGAGGCCCGCCACATGTATGCCACCAGGAAAGGGAGGGGAAGCCACTGCACGGCGGCCGCGAGCTTGGGCGCGGGGATAAGACGGCGGACAGCAGCGAGCCAAAGGGCGGAAAGCCCCGCCAGCAGCGGAAACAGGATGTAATGCTTCATGCGCCTCGCGAACCGGGGGATCTACCGGGGATCGTGCTTGCCTGTGCGGATCCCCCCTCATGAGAAAGACACTCCGGACCGACGATTCATTGACACCGGAGACTGGTCCGCGTTCCGGCGCTTCTGGGCGGCGAACCAACCGTTATCATGCTGCCCGAATGTGATGCGGCGCAAGATGGAGTTGACACGCGTGATTGACAAAGCGTGGCGCGAGACTACGCGCCTGAGCCGCTGGCTGGCAGTGTTCGCGCTCGCAAACCTTATGATCGTCACGGCGTTGCTGATCGCGCTGCCCTCGACGGGATGGCGTGAGGTGGCGCCGTACGACACGGCATCGTTCGTCGCGTTCCGCATGTCCTTTGACTCCTGGGAGCCCATACGGGAGGCATGGGTGTACCTGCAGGATCCCAGCGACAAGGCGGTGTATCAGGCCGTCTTCTTCGACGCGGGAACGAAGTTCCAGTACGCCCTGACCAGTCTGCTGCCGTACGAAGTCGTCATGCTGGTCCTCCCGGGCGACGAACAACACTTCTGGCCGCTCGACATGGTCTCGTGGTTCGCGATGTGGGCGACGGCGGGCCTCGTCGCGATGATCTTCCTGCGGTCGCTGGATACGTACGCGCCGGAGTACGCGCCGCGCTCGACCGCGGAGCGGCTGTTGCTGGGTGCGACGGCGGCGGGGATGACGCTGACGTTCTATCCGCTGGCGAAGGCGGCGTCGCTGGGCCAGATCCAGACGTGGATCAACGCGCTGTTCGCGGTGCTGGTGTGGTTGTGGATCACACGGCGACCGGTACACGCGGGCATCGTCGGCGGGATCATCTGCGCCATCAAGCCGCAACTGGGGCTGCTGCTGCTGTGGGGCCTGTTGCGGCGGCAGTGGGGGTTCTCGGGAGCGTTCGCGGCCACGCTGGGCGTGATCGGCGTGGTGACGCTGGGGCTGTATGGGCTGGAGAACAACCTCGACTACCTGCACGTACTGCGGTACATCTCGCGCCACGGCGAGTCGTACTACCCGAACCAGTCGATCAACGGGCTGTTGAACCGGCTGCTGGACAACGGGCCGAACCGCGACTTCGACGTGTACGCGTTCCCGCCGTACGACCGCACGGTGTATGTGGGCACGATCGCGTCATCGGTGTTCATCGTAGGAGCGGCTCTGTTCTGGCGGGCGGGGGAGCATCAGGCGTCGAGCGCGTTCGACCTGCTGATCGCCGCGCTGTCGTTCACGATCGCGTCGCCGGTCGCGTGGGAGCACCACTACGGGGTGCTGATGCCGATGTACGCGATGCTGCTGCCGGCGATGCTGCGATGGCCGGTTTTCGGGAGGTGGTCGCTGCCGGTGCTGGCCGCGAGCTACGTGCTGAGCAGCAACTTCTTCGACGTGGCGCAGGAGGCGGCGGACACGCCGTTGCTGACGCCGGTGCAGTCGTACCTGCTGGTGGCGGCGTTCGTCGTGCTGGCCGCGTTGTATGCGGTGCGGCGAAGGGAAGGCGCCGGCGTGGAATCCGCCGCCGAGAGCGCCGCACCGGCCGCGGCCGTCGCGTGAGGCGGATAGGGCTCAGCAGCCGGTGAACTCGGCCGCGCCTTCGCCGGCGCGCGCGACGATCTCGTACACCACGACCGTCGGGGACTCGTAGACGGGACGCACGTACGTGCCGGGCGAAGGCGACTCGGCATCGAAGAAGCGCTCGCGATCGCCGCAGTAGAGGTAGTCGGCGGGATAGGCGGAGAGCACCGCGTCCCCCGACTGCAGCTCGCGGTAACGCGGGCGCCACGACTCCACCCGCTCGGTGAACGCCTGCTGATCGCTGATCTCGAAGCTGAAGGTGAAGAAGGCCAGGTACTCCTCGAGGTCGCGCTCCAGATCCGCGGTGGTGGCGGTGGCGTCGTTCACGGGGAAGCCGTCGAACTCGTTGAAGACGTTCAGGCGGGAGAACGCCGATTCCTCGCTGTAGCCGAACGCCGCCTGGACGCGCAGGATCCGCTCGGTGAGCTCCCGGTCGTGGGCCGAAGAGAAGCCGCCGTCCGCGAGGTACTCGGAAGATGGCGTCAGGCTGGCGAGCAGCAGGTTCGTGGTGATGCTGGGCGAGACGACGGTGTCGCTGTCGTCCGTGTTCTCCCGCAGCCACGCGAGGGCCGCCTGCTCATCGTGGCTGATGGCGAAGGCGTCATCGGTCTGCGCGATCGCGCGCGCCTGCATGGCCACGACGTAGGCAGCGCACACGGCCGCGACGGCCGAGAGCAGGACCAGGGCCCGGCTTCCCGACAGGAGCCTGGCACCGGGCGTGGCGGAGACGAGGGCCATGCCGCCGGCGACGAACGCGGGGATAGCGAAGACGCCCCACACCTGCGTGTGATAGTGCCAGGGCTGGGGGACCAGCCCGTTCGTGGGGGCGAGCAGCAGCGGCGCGAGGAACAGGCCGGCGTACAGCACATTCCGCGAGCGGCGGTAGTCGAGGAAGGCGAGGAAGGGCGCTCCTATCGCCAGGCGCTGCAGTACGGTCATGGCGAGCGAGGTGTCGAGACCCAGCGACTCGAGCCCGACGCGCGAACGCGCATCGTCCGGCAGGGAGAACGTGCTCCACACGAGGATGACGAACTCAGGAAGCGCGATCAGCAAGGCTAACGCGCCGGTCATCGCGAGGCGGATGGCCGCTTCGCGTTCGCGGCGCAGGCCCAGCACGACGAGCCAGCCGACGATGGCCAGGGCGGCGGCCGTCCAGTAGTAGGCGTAGGTGTAGACGAGGAGGGCCAGCGACACGGCGGCGAGCAGCGTCCAGCGGCGGCCGGCGCCATCGACCACGCGCGGGAGGGCGATGACCGCGGCGAAGAACGGGGCGAGGACGAGGACAGGCGCGGGGAAGCGGCTCCAGGCATGGAGCTGGCGTTCCGGGTCGATGCGGAGAATGGGCGCGAGGATCTCCTTGTGACGCAGGGGCAGGATGCCCTCGGCTTGATTCAGGACGTGGATCGCCACGAGGACGATGGGAATGAGGGCGATGGCTGCCCAGCGAGACTCCGTGATGCGGTAGAGGAGCGCGTAGAGGAGGACCAACCCCGCGGCCGCGGCGAGCGTCGTGGCGACGGCCAGACCCTCGAACGGACCGCCGACCAGCCTGCCCAGGCCGCCGATCACTTCGTGGGGCACCGCGCTGCGCTGCGGCGGCACGCCGCGATGGTTCTCGAGATAGGGATCCGAAACGGGCACGCGACCGTCGAAGGCGTTGCGGATGGAGGGCGTGTAGAGGGATTCGTCGTAGCCGATGGCGCCGGCGCCGTAGGAGCTGATGGGGACGCGGGCGCCATCCTCCGGCGAGGACGCCAGCACCCACCAGCGGGGGAACACCAGCGTCGCGGCGAGCAGCAGAGCGGCGAGGATGGCCAAGCCGTGGCGCCGGAACAGATCCTGCACCGCGGCAATGGGGAGGTCGGCGGCCACGGATGGAGCGCCGAGGGTCGATGTTCGCTGCAGGCTCATGCTTTCGTCCGCCTCACCTTGCCGAGCCGCTCGGGACCAGCAGAGGCTCGGAGCGTGTCTCTTCGGGGACGGGAGCGGGGGTGCGGCGCAACACGATCGCGAGGGCGATGAGGCCCAGCAGCACGGCAAACCACAGCGTGGCGATGCGAATGATCAAGGTCGCGGCGCTGGCGGTGCTCCGGCCGAGGTCGAGCAGACTCTCGGAGAGCGAGGTGATCCCGGTTTCGGCGACACCCAGGCCGCCGGGCAGAAGCAGAAGGGCGGCGGCAAGCGTGGAGATGGGCAGGATGAAGGAGGCGCGCGCGAAGGTATCGGCGCCGGCATGCACGTCGAGGCCGATGAGCACGAGGTAGAAGGCCACGACCTGCGTGCCCCAGGCGGCGACGCTGAGGAGGGTCATCAGCACCACCCCGACGGGGTCCATCAGCAGGTAGTTGCTCTCGGACATCTCGTCGATCTGCGTGGTGAAGCGGCCGACTACGGGCAGCCGGCCGGCTGACGCGAGCAGGCGCCCGGACAGGCGACGATGCCGCGAGATGGCGACGGTGACCGCCGAGCCGAGGACGACGACGGCCACGATGGGCCACGTCTGGCGCTCGAAGGCGATGACGCCGATCGTCGCGAGGATCATCAGGCCGAGGGCGTCCGTCAGGCGTTCGGCGAGGAGGATGGGCGTGGAGCGGGTGACGGGGGTGCCGTGCACGTCTCTCAGCAGGTAGCACTTCAACCACTCGCCGACTTTGCCGGGGGTGATGGTCATGCCGAGGCCGGACATGTAGATGAGGAAGCTGTTGCCGAGGGAGAGGCCGGTGACGCCGACCTTGCCCAGGTAGTAGTGCCACTTCACGAAGCGCAGCAGGTAGTTGCCCATCGCGATGCCGAGGATGAGGGGCGCGAGCTCCCAGCGGAAGTCCCCGAGGCTCGATCCCATCTTGCGCGCATCCCCGTAGGCGACGAGCGCGGCGAAGACGATGATGCCGAACACCATCGAAATCATGAGCCGCCGGCGTAGGCGCGACGCGTTCATCGAGGGATGGTTCTCCTGGCCTCCGGGAGCGACGCGAAATTGACGGGCTGAGACAGTTCCAGCGACGGACACGGCCGTGCTCCCCAAAGCGAGCCGGTCCTCTTCCGAAAACGCGGGGCGGCGCCCCGGATAACGCGTTGGCGGGGTGGGCTTAACGATAACTCCCGGGCGGGGCCCCTTCAACGAAGCGGAAGGCGAAGGGCCGTTGTCAAGTTAAAGATCTTCACACGGCGGGCCGCAGCCCACACGGGCCGATGTCAAGGGGCGCCGGGCGGCCGCTTTCGGTGCGGGGGCCGGGAGCGTGCCTGCTCCTGCAGCATCGTGAGGGTGGCGTAGATCAGGGTGCTGGAGACGTGGGTCATGGCGCCGATGGCGCTGATGATGTTCTGGAGGCGCTTCTCGTCCACGGAGATGGCGGCAACATTGACGGTCCGGCGCGCCTCGTCGATGGAGATGGAGGCGACCTGGTGGGGGCGGAGGCCGACATCATCGAGCCAGTGGGACTGCTTCGTGATGGCGGCGCCGCCCCTGCGTTCGCCAGCGGCCTGGGCCAGGGCGACCATGACGCCCTCGCCCATGTCGCCGATGCGCTTCACGTCGCCGAGCATCTGGACCATGTTGTTCTTCAGGTCGCGCACGTCGGATTTCGAGAGGGACGGGCAGATTGCGGCGATCTGCTCGGGCATGGGCAGGCCCACGGCGCGCAAGACCTCGTCTTGGGGCGTGGTGGCGATCTCCTGGAAGAAGGTCATCGCGGTCGCCCGGTCGAGCTTGAAGTCGAGCATGACCCGCATGAGGGGCTCGCGGCCGCGCTGCTTGAGGGCGTAGTAGAGGCCGATCATGTCGCCGGCGGCCTGTACGTACTGCTCCAGGATCTGCATCGCGAGCACCTTACGGTGGGGCGGGGATTCGAGGACGAGCGCGCGCAGGCAGGTCTCGGCGACGATGCGGCGGGAGGTGACGCCGAGCTGGCCGTAGCTCTCGAGGAAGTCGGTATCGCGGGCGATGAGGAAGCCGTCGAAGCACTCCTGGCAACGGACGGCGTGGGTATCGCCGGCGTGGAAGGACAGGGGCTTTCGGCAGTCGCGGCAGGTGGATTCGAGGGAGCGGTTATCGGGCATTGCGTGTAGCGTCGCGCTTTCGCGCGGGCGAAGTCAAGACGACCCGCCGTCAAGCGACGGGTCGCGCGTGGAGCTTCCCCTTCCGCGCGCGCTTTGGCGCGGGCGTCGTTCGCGTTGCGTCTTTCGCCCTCCCGCGTGGCGCGGGCTGGCACTTTGGGCAGAAGACGGCGCTACGGCCGCCGACCACGAGGCGGCGCATGAGCGTGCCGCAGGCAAGGCAGGGCTCGCCATCGCGGCC
>DATECV010000212.1:0-2018 GCA_035286725.1 Dehalococcoidia bacterium
ACGCCAACGGACTTGCCTTTTCCCGACGTCTCGTTAATCTATTGGGTGCAGCTCCCTTGGGACGACGGCATCAGGCGGCCTTCTGGGCACGGTCTGACGAGGATCGAGGAGTGGGGAAGTGGAG
Organism: Dehalococcoidia bacterium; assembly: GCA_035286725.1. Taxonomy (GTDB): domain Bacteria; phylum Chloroflexota; class Dehalococcoidia; order DSTF01; family JACRBR01; genus JACRBR01. The sequence continues at coordinate 125 of DATECV010000212.1, forward strand.
GACGGCGGGGATGACGCCGCCCCGGAAGCGGGACTTGTGGTTGCGTTCGTACTCGCGGCCGAGGTGGAACGACCAGTAGGCGTCGAGGTCGCCACTGGACTTCAGTGCCCGGAGGCGGAGAACGGCCTCGGCCCCGTCCAGGCCCCAGCGGGCACCGGTGATGTCCATGCGGTCGTTGACCAGATGCCGGCACGCGCCCTCGATGACGCCCGTGGCGATGGGCAGTCCGTCGGCGAGGTAGGCGTCGTAGTGCATGAGATCCTTGTAGTCCACGAGGTAGTCGGCGCAGTCGTCGACCGGGGCACGGTCGCCGGGGTCAAGAGCGCGACGGGTGGCGCTGCGGCGCATGCCGCCCGCCATGGCGCCGGGGCGACCATGCAAGATGATCCGCAGCCGCTCGGTGACCCAGTCCTCGGCGGCGCGGTCGCCCTCGGCGAAGAACACGTGCGCGGCCTTCCAGAGGTACTCGGTCACGTGGATGATGTCCAGGATGATGGTCAGGGCGATGCCGCGGGCGGCCGCCTCGCGGCGCATGATGCGGATCTGGTGCTTGTTGCCGTCGACCAGGGCGACCCAACGCCGGGTGTGGTGGGGATCGCGCCGCTCGGCCTCGTCGAACGCCTCGACGATGACCTCCTCGGCGGACTTGGCCAGGCTGGCCCACACCCGCTTGTGCTCGGGTCGGGGCCGGGCCGGTCCGGGCTCGGTGCCGGCCAGCGCGTGCACGATGTCGCTCGGACGGCGCACGAATGGCGCGATGGTGTACACCGCCGCGACCATGGCCATCCGCTTGGCGTCGCGCTTCTCGCCCTTGCTCAGACGGTGCTTGAGCTTGTGACGGCGCGTGCGCGCTGCCTTCCGCGTCGCCGGTCGCAGTGCCTCCGGGCGCATGACCACGCCCTTGCCGTCGGTGCTGATCACCAGCAACGACCCCGTCGCGGCGCTCTCGTCCGCTCTGGGGGCGGTGTAGAACGCGTCGAAGTCCACCGCTGCCGCAGCGGTCAGCGCCTCCGCTTGACGCTTGCCGACGGTGGCGGCCGTCGTCGTGCGCACCGCGTCCACCGCGTCGTCGAACGATCCCCGCGTGGCCTCCAGGGCGACACGGCGCCGCACCCCATGGGAGTGCTGCTCCACCGGCAGGTTCAGCGCGGCGTCGAGCGGGATCACGCTGTCGATCCCGCGGCCCCCGTAGCGCATCCGCCGAACCGTCACCTCACCGAAGATCGTCATCAACTGCCGTTCGCCCTCCCGACGGTGCGTCCGCGCCGCACCGTCGGCGCCGACGACGGTCTCGGCCACTTCGCCTGGGCGTCGGGCATCCAGGTGCCCCTGGAACAACCGCCTGAGCAACTCGAAGCCCTCCGTGCGGAGGTGCTCTTCGAGGTCGCCGTGGGTCATGGCGAAGGTCGTCTCGCTCTCCAGATCCCGGACGATCCGATCGAACTGCTCCCGCGCCGACGCGAACGGGTTGGCGGGCACGGCGTCCTGTGCTTTCATCTTGAATGGGGCTCCTTGGGGCACTTATCGAGGCGATCACCCGATATGTACCCCAAGAGGCCCTTGTTGTCACGTCACGATCGCCCCGTCCCTGCCCAGAAGCCCGTCAGGACGGCCCTTCAGGCACCCCCGCCCGTCGTCCCAAGGGAACTGCACCCGTATCTTATATGATGACTGGGCCGTTAATAGGTGGTACCAGGCGATCGCCCTGGCTGTTCTGGCTGCGGGTTTGCTGTGGTTGCTCCGTCCGTCGGGAGATTGGGGAAGCCGCGGAGCGTGGGTTTCCGTCGCCCGCCGATCACGTCGGGAAGGCGGGTGGGGAGTTGGGATGCACCACCGGCACTCGGCGACGCGTATAATTCAGTGGCACGCGTCGGAGGAGGCCGGCGTGCCGCCC
>DATECV010000213.1:0-5270 GCA_035286725.1 Dehalococcoidia bacterium
CAGCTCCAGGAACCGCTCCCACGACGCATCGTACGCCTGCTCCATCGCGCCGCGCACCAGCTCGATGCCCACACCCAGCCACGGAGAGCGATCGAGCAGTTCGTGCTGCCACCACTGCGCGTGGTGTACGGCCAGCGCCCGCACCGCCGTCAGCGCATCGTCCACGCTGCACCCCGCAACCTGGTCGCCGATCCGCCCGCCTGGCGCCAGGTCCTCGAGCAGCAGCACATACGAAACCGCGTCCGCGTCGCCAGCCGAGTACAGGCAGCGCGGCGTCCGGAACGACACCTCGCCCGCGAGCTGCCGGTAGAACTGGTACTCGCGCTCGTACAGCCCGTACAGCGCCGCGATCTCACGCGCCCCCGGATCCGGCGACGGCATCTTCGCGATCAACGACCGCGGCGCGCCGTCCGCCGCCCCGTCGTACGATGGCGTGACCCGCAACACCTGCCCCACGAAGCCCACACCCTCCGACAGCGCGTCTACACGCACAGCTGACACGCGCGCATCGCCCAGCGAGCCGCCCGCGCGAAGTGCCTGCGTCAGCCAATGCGGCGTGATCTCCTCGGCCGTCTGAGGGATGCCCGTCCCGTCGCCCATGCCGCCTACGGTACTGGCGAGCGCCGCGAAAATCAATCGCGCTGGGCGACAAGAAAGGCGCCGCTGGGCGCCTCACCTGTTTCGCAAGCAGGCGTCCTCTCAGCCTGCGACGATTACGTCGCCGACGACTACGGCGCCGACGCCTGCGTTGCCACGATGTCCATCTGCAGCGTCACGTCGTCCCCCACCGATACGAAGCCCCCGATGCTCGGCGCCGTGATGTTGAAATCGGCATACAGGAACGTGATCGTCGCGAGCGCCGTCATGATGTTCCCCTCGCGCCGCGCTTTCACCTCCCAGGTCACTTCCTTCTGGACGCCGTGCAGGTCCAGCATCCCCGTCATCTGGAACGTGTGCTCCTGGTCCGCCGAGAGGCTGCCGTCCACCCCGGTCACGCTCGTGACCGTGAAGGTAGCCGTTGGAAACGTGCTCGTCTCGAGTGCGCCCTGCACGCGGGTATCGCGGCGGTCCTCGTTTGACTTCAGGCCGGTCAGCGTCACCGTCACCACCGTCGGGCTATCCGCGTCAAGCTCCAGCCCGTCCTCCGTCAGGTAAATCGTGCCCTCAATCGCGCTCGTCGTGCCCTGCGCCGTCGAAGGCAACCCCACGCTGGCCAGCGTCTCGCCCGCGAAGTACGACGCGGTCGACTGCTCCGGCACGATCTGGAACGCGAGCGCGCCGCCCGTCACTGCAGGCGTCTCGCCGCTCTCCGCCGTCGACGCGACGGACGTCGCCACCGCTGTCTTCAGATCCTCTGTAATCACCTGCGAGTTCGTCTTCGGCTTGGCGTCCTCGCGGATGAGGAACCACCATCCCGCCGCCCCCGCAACTGCGGCAACGACCAGCACGGCGAGCCCGCCCAACATGACCTTCGGCAACGACATGGTTTGTGCTTCCTCCAGCTTATGTAGCTTCCCGTAGTCTCTCTCGTATGTCCGCGGTGTACACGCATGGTACGGCAGCGCACATCGCGCCGATGTAACGCGAGCTATGAGCAGCCTAAGAATCGGTTAAGAACAAAAGGTGCACAGGCTCCGCCGCCACGTGCGCGGTCAGTTCACGCAGACCACCGAGCAGTCCTGTCCGTGCTTACCCTCGGCCTCGCGTATCGCATCTTCCACCGTCGGCGCGTACTCGAACCCGGCATGTCGCGGCACGGCCGCATCCTCCGCGCCCGCCACGATCACCCGCGCGGCATGCTTCATGCGGCGCAGCGGGTGGGTGGCCAGCACCGCGTGTACCGGGTGGAACGCCACGCCGTGCCGGTAGCGCTCGATGTACCCGGCGTGCGTCGCGAACTCGTCACCGAACCGCCGCATGATCTCGTACGGATCGCGCGTCTCCGGCAGCACGCGGTCCCAGCAGTCCTTGTACGACGGATGATGCTCCATGTCCCACTGCTCGGGACACGGCGTCGCCAGCACCACCGTGCAGCCCGGCTTGCCCAGTGCCTCGATGTACCCGCCGAGGTAGCCCAGGCCCGACGAGATCAGCGTCAGGATCGGGTTCAGCGTCCCGAACACCGCGTACGGACTCCACGCCGGCAGTCCGTACACCACGACGTCGGCCGGCTCCGACTGCGACCGGCGCGGCGGGTTCCGCGATGCCATGACCTCCAGCGCGGCCGCGCGCGTCTCGCTCACGCCGCCCGCCCAAATGTGCGCCATCTTCGTCGGCGATGCCTGCACACACTCGATCTTATAGAAGCGCTTCCCCATTCGCTGCTCCAGGTGCGCGCCCATCTCGTTCAGCACGTCGTGCATCCGGTTGTTCAACACCGACATGCTCATCCCGTCCGGGTGGTGCGTGTGCCGGATCGACTTCCACGTCGAGAGCCCGACCGCGATCGACTTCCAACCACCGCTGAACCCCAGGTGCAGCCCCGCGTTCACGTACACGCAGAGGTCCGCCTCCACGGCGTGCCGGCTGATCTCGACGTCATACCCGTGCGCACCCGTCGGGCCGTAGTTCACGATGTTCGCGGCGTCCTCCGCGTCGTGACAGAACAGCCGCTCGCCGAACCGCGCCACCAGGTCCGGCCCGATGATCGTCGCCAGCTCGTCGCGCGTGAACTTGCGGTGCAGCGCGTTCGCGCAGATCAACGTCACGTTCGCCTCGGGCACACCCGCGTCGTGGAGTTGTGCAAGGATCCCCTCGATCGCGGCGCTGCGTATCGGCCCGAACGAGGTCACCGTCGGGTCGTCGAACGCGATCACCACCCGGGCGTCCGGCCCGGCCATCTCGCGGATCGGCGGCAGCCCCAGCGGCGCATCGAGCGCCGCCCGCACTGCGGCATCCAGGTCCGCCACCGGCTGTAGTCCCCCGCCAGCCCCCGCGCCCCCGCCGCGGGAGATCACCCGCGCCCGCGCGGGCAACTCCACGTCGACGGTCTTCTCGGCGAACGGAAGCGTGACGGTCGTCATACGGCCGGTGTAACACGATGGGCGGCTGGAAGCTAGACGCTAGACGCTGGAGGCTGGAAGCGGAGTCCAGCATCAACCCTCCAGCTTCCAGCGTTCCTTCGCTACACTCGATCGTTCGCGGGCGAGACGCCGCGGTCATGCACGGAAGGAGAATCCTCATGCCCAAGGGCGGCCTGCTCGCGATCTTCGCCCACCCCGACGATGAAACCTTCGGCGTCGGCGCCACCATGGCCCGCTACGCCGCGAAAGGCGTGCCTGTCACGATGGTCTGCGCCACCCGCGGCGAGGTCGGCGAGATCGCGCCCGGCACCGGCGCCACTCCCGAAAACCTGATGCTCTACCGCGAGCAGGAGCTGCGCGATGCCATGGGCATCCTGGGCGTCGCGGACGTGCGGTTCATGGGCTTCCGCGACTCCGGCATGGCCGGCACCGAGGACAACGAGGATCGGCGCGCCTTCATCAGGGCCCACGCGGAGGGTGTGCGCCACATGCTGGTCAAGCTGATCCGCGACTTGCAGCCGGAGGTCGTCGTCACCTGGGATAAGAGCGGCGGCTACGGCCACCCGGACCACGTCGCCACCTACGAGCACGCGACGGCGGCGTTTCACGCGGCGGGCGACGCCACGATGCACCCGACGGCCGGCGCACCCTGGCGGGCGAAGGCGCTGTTCTATACCTCAATCCCCGTCGAGGAGTTCATGCGCCTGGCGGCCGAGCTGCGAAAGCGCGGCATCGACTTCGGCGCGCCCGGTGGTGACGAGGGTCTCGCCGAGCTGGAACGTGTGCCCGCGAACTGCGTCATCGATGTCAGCGACCTGTACGAACGCAAGATGGAGGCGCTCCTCTCCCACCGCACGCAGATCGGCCAGGATGATCCCATCGCCAGAGCCCCGGACGATCTGCGACGCCAGTTCTTCTCGCGCGAGTACTTCCACCGCGCACACCCGCCCGTCCCAGACGGCCAGAAACTCGACGACTTCTTCGCCGGCCTCTAGCCTGCGTCAAATCAGACCGCAGGAAAGCGCCGTCCTAGTACAAGGACGGCGCCCCTCCCGCCGGCCGCAGCAGTCCCGCGCCGCGCTCGGCCCGCCGCGACAGCGTGGCGTCGAACGATGCGCGCCGTTCGAACACGGCGACGCGCCGGTACGCGCGCCCGTGGAGGGGATCCCGTCCGTCCTCAGGGTTGGCGGCCGGGTGCCCCTCCGCGAGCGCCAGCATGCGCTCGACAGCCCGGTGCTTATCGAGAATGAGCATTGTGACGCCTACCGAGCGCGAGCTTTGTGATGCTCATCGAGAGTCGGCATTGAGGGAGTTGATCTCCTGCCGGACGATCTGGCTGACGCGCTGCCGCGTGACGCCGAAATGCTCGGCGAGCCGGGATTGCAGGCCCCAGCGCCCGCCGTTCCCGGCGACGCCCTTCTTGATCAGCACTCGCGCCGCGATCCGGATCTTCTCCGTCCGCGTCAGCTCTTCCTCTCCCTCGCCGGTTTCCTCCCCGGTGCCTCCCGTGATCTTGTATGGGTGTACGTCCGTGGTCATCCCTGCCCTCCCGGTGAACGCTCGCCAGGGCGAGCCAGCGCCAGTGAACGTTCGTCCGCTTGACGAACCGTCAGAAAACTACGTCAAGCGTTCTCACGGGCTGCGTGCGCGCCTCTCACCGCGTTTTCACCGCGTCTGACGAACCCTTAAGGGACTGCTTCGACAGGCGCGCGTCCGGAACCTGCCCGCACATCAACCTGCTACCATCGCTGCATGCGGCGCCGCCTGCCCCTCGCCGTCGCGACGTGCCTCGCCCTGCTGGCCTCCGCCTGCACTGGCGACAGCGCTCCCGAGCCCACGCCCACCCCCACGTACACCGTGACGTGGACACCGGCGCCCGCCACCGCCACGCCCCTCCCCACGGCCACGCCACGGCCAACCGTGACCGAGAACCAGGCGATCGTCGTCGGCGGCGACCTCCGCGTCCGCAGCGCCGCCACGACCCGGTCCGAGGTCCTGAATACCCTGCCCGACAAGTCAGTCGTCGTCATCGACGCTGCCGTCCAGGGCGAGAACTGGCTCGTCGGCAATCAGACCTGGGTCGCGGCCGCCCCCGACTGGACCACCACCTGGTTCCGCCTCACCGACGGCTCGTTCGTGTACGCGGCCTTCGTCTTCATCCTCCAGCCGGGCGAGGCCTCTCCGCTCGTCGACCCCGCCGGCCAGGAGAAGTGGATCGACGTCAACGTCACCACGCAAACAGCCACG
>DATECV010000214.1:0-2938 GCA_035286725.1 Dehalococcoidia bacterium
GTGGTCCGCGCCCGCCAGCTCGACGAAGGCCGCCAGTGCCTGCACGTGCAGGCCCTCCAACACCGCCGGGCTCACCTTTCCGGTGGTGAACACCGGGACGATGTGGCGCCCGTCCTCGCAGACCACCGCCACCGCCACATCGAAGCCGAGGGCGTAGCGCATGGCCTGAACGACCGTCGTGAGCAAGGGGATCATCGCCGCGATTATACGGGAGACAACGCACGGTGCCTATGAGGGTGGCGCGAAAGGTTATCAGTGCCGCTGTCTCAAAACCGTGACATAAGTGAGCCGCCGGGGGCCTTCAGAGATCGCGTTTCCACCCGATGTCAACAATCGGGGTTTGATCCTCATGCAGTCGGGACATGCCGCATGGGGCGGGGACTCCTCTGCCTCAATACTACGCCTCAGGTTCATCGGGCTCGGCCGCCGAGCAACGTCTCACTGGAGGGGAGATGGCAAAACCACCGCGCGCCATGACGACGCGTACGAGCTCGAGGCGGCAACGGCCGGTCTCGATCCGCTCGGCCGGCCAGTCAGAGGAAGACGACCCCTACTCCGAAGTCAGCCTCACCAAGATCATCCGCGACTACATGCCCCTGGTGCGCCACGCCGTCAACCGCATCGCGGTCGGCAGCACCAACGGCGGCATCCTGGGCTACGAGGACATGGTCTCCTACGGCGTCCAGGGCCTCATCGAGTCCTACTACACCTTCGACCCCAACAAGGGCGCCAAGTTCTCCACCTACGCGCTACCCCGCATCCGCGGCTCCATCCTCGATGCGATCCGCGCCACGCACCCCCTCCCGCGCTCGCTGCAGAAGTTCGGCAGCGACCTGGAGAAGGCCACGGCGGCCCTCCACGTGAAGTTGAACCGGGCGCCCACCAGGGATGAGCTGGCCGAGTACATGGGCATCGACGCGAAGGACTTCATGTCCTCCCTCCGCACCAGTAACGTGCGCGTCGTCTCGCTCGACAGCCTGGCCGAAACCGCGGCCAACGGCGCCAGCGAAAAGCTGTGGGAGATGGCCGACGACGACCCCAACATCGACCCGGACTCGGTCGCGGAGGAAACGATGGTGCGCGCGCGGCTGGCCCACGCTGTCGAGCTGCTGCCTGACCGCGAAAAGACCATCGTCCGCCTGTACTACATGAAGTCTCAGTCGTTGAAGAGCATCGGCGAGGCGCTGGGCATCTCGGAGTCGCGCGCGTCGCAGCTCCGCCACCGCGCCATCCGCCGCCTGCGCACCGTGCTCACACAGGAGCTCCAGGACGCCGCATGACCGCTGCCGACGGTATGGATGCCGCGAGCGTTCGGACCAGGGTGATCGTCGCTGGCTCCGGTGACGACGCCCCGGCGTGGGCGCGCGCCATCCGCGCGTGCGAGGACGTCGACGTCCGCACGCTGGCCGGCGTCTCGTCCGAGGACGTGCTCAACGAGCTGGCGGACAGGGAGCTGGACGCAGTCGTGTTCGCCTCTCCTTCGCGCGCCTTCTTGGCCCGAGACCTGGCCCCGATGGTGAAGCGGGCCGTCGTGGCCCGCAAGCACGTCCTGGTGGCCACGGGCATCGCTGATTCGCACCAGCTCCTGCTGCTGGACGGGCTGACGCGGCGGCGGGAGCGGACGCTCCTGTTCGACGCCTGCGGCCTGGCCGATAGCACGCTCGCCTTCGTGCGAAGGATGACCCGGCGCGACCACCCGATGCGCCGTCCGCGGCACTTGCGCGTGCTACGCTCCGCACCCGGACACGAATCCATCGAAGACCTGGCCCTCGAGGCGCTGTCCCGCGTCCTGCTGCTCTCCGGCGAGCTTCCCGCGCGTGTCAGCGCCTACGCGCCGCGGTTCGAGGATGAGAGCGGCGGCCCCACCCTGGCTGGCCTGACGCTCACGTTCCCGTCCGGCATGTCCGCGCGCATCGAGGTCTCGAGCCTGGATCCGGAGCCGCGCGACGAGCTCACCGTCATCTCCGATAGCCGCACCATCACGCTCGACGCGCTCAACGACGCGGCGCCGCTGCGCACCCTCTCGCTCGTGCGGCGGCGCGAACCCGGCCGCTCCCATGAGCATCTGGGCGCCCGCCTCGAACGCATGGCCGGCCCCGAGCGGCCCCGGCGCGAGCGCGTTGCCTCGGCGTTCATCGAATCGGTCCGCGCGGGCCAGCCCGTCAGCAACGCGCGCCAGTTCGCTTCGGCCGCGCTGACGTGGGAGATCGCACGGTCGTCGATGGAGCGCGGCGGAGAGTTGCTGAGCCTTCCCGCGCACCACCCGCTGGTGGCGACGCCCCGGCCCAACCTGCAGCTCATCGAGGGCGGTGGCAACACCATCGAGGCGAGCGAGGCCCCGCGGCTGCGCGTCGTGCAGGGTGGCCGCCGGCCCATGCCGGTCGCGCCTCCGCCACGATCCGCTTGAGCCCCTGATCCACGAGGCAAACGAAAACCGCCCGGCACGGGCGGTCCTGTTTGTGCGCTTCAAGGGCGAGGCGGCCGTCAGGCGGACTGCGCGGTGGGGCCGTTCGTACTGGCGCCGTTGGGCCGTTCCTTGTGCTGCTCCCAGGGCGTCTCGGCGTCCTGCCACAGCTCCTGCCGCAGCACCGTCACCTCACCCGGAGCGCTGATGCCGATCTTCACCCGGTCCCGCTCGACCCCCAGCACCCGCACCAGGATGTTGCCCGAGATGATGATGCCCTGGTCTACCTTCCTGGTCAGGATCAGCATCTTCGTCTCCTCCCGACGGTCAGCAGGCCCGGGGCCCGCAGGCCCGCCTGCGTATGAGGCGGACCAGCGCCCACCCTGGCGCTGCCACGAATCGCCTCACGTCTATATCGGCAGGGTTAAACGCCCGCTGGTGTCTCAACAGCCGCCAGGGTCAGGTTGGGGCGCAGGCACCCATCACGAAGGGAGAGGCATGCGAGACGGGTCCGGCGTGTGTCCGCAGGCGGAG
>DATECV010000215.1:0-10514 GCA_035286725.1 Dehalococcoidia bacterium
TGGACGTCGTTGGGCGTGGTATTCACGATCGCTTCGACGGCGCGGTCGTCGAGGATCGCCTCGTAGCGCTCCACTGCGCGGCAGCCGTACTTGGTTGCGAACGCCTGCCGCTTTTCAGGCGAGCGGCTGTAGCAGGCAACGATCTTCAGCTTGTCGGAGCGCTTGATCGCGTCGGCGAGCACATCCGACCACCAGCCCATGCCGATGCAGGCGACGCGTACCGGTTCGAACGCCATCAGCCGATCCGGTGGCTCGCGCCGATCGACTCGACCGCCTCCCGCGCGATCCGTTCGTCGAACTGCCAGTCGCCGCCGGCGACGCCGATGCCGCCGATGCATTCGCCGTCGACGATGATCGGGCAGCCGCCCTCCATTGCGGTCCAGCGCTCGGGCCCGGCGGCGAGCGCGAGACCGAGCGCGTGCACTGTGTCTAGCGTCTGGCCCTGCGCGCCCTGGGACGTCGTCGGCCGCCGGTTCGAGGCCGCGCAGACCGCTTTCGTGGTCGCCGAGTGCACGGTGTGGAAGCGGCCGCCGTCCATGCGCTCGAGCAGGATCAGGTTGCCGCCGGCGTCGGCGATCGCCACCGTGATCGCGACGCCCGCGGCCTCCGCCTTGCCGATCGCGGTGGCCATCATGTGCTTGGCGCCGGCGTGGGTCAGGCGCTTGGTGCTCGCGACGTACATGGCTTCAACCTCTTGCTGGAATCGGGTCGCGGTAGGCGATCTGGACGTCGACGCCGTTGCGGAGCGTCTGGTACACGACGCAGTACCGGTGCGTCAGCTCGAGCAGCTTCTGGCGCTCGCCCGGGCTCGCGTCCGAGTCGATCGTGATGAAGAGCCGGATCTGCCTGAAGCCCACCGGCGCCTCGCTGCCGATGCCCAGCGTCCCGCGGAAGTCGAGATCGCCCTCTGCGGCGAGCCGACCGCCGCGCACCTCGATCCCGAGCGCCGTCGCAACGGCCGAGAGCGTGACACCCGCACACGCGACCAGAGCCTCGAGGAGCATGTCTCCCGAGCACGCGAACGCCCCGCTGCCCCCCGTAGCGGCATGGAGGCCCGCTTCGACCAGCGCGCGGCCCGTGGCCACGCTGCAGGTGACGTTCTCGCCCAGCGCGCCCTCCGCTCGGAGCGTCACCAGGGCGGCGGCGGGTTGGTCCCGATAGCGCTGTTTGAGAGGTGCCTGGAGCGCGCGTAGCTCGTCGCGATTCATGGTGGCTCCGTGGTGAAAACCAGGCGCGGGCGCCTGGACTACGTCAGACCCGGCCGGCATTATGGCGCCGCTGCCTGTCTAGCTGGCGCGGCAACCGGCACCGGCTGCGCGAGACGCCAGACGGCGAGCAGAACCAGCGCACCGATCACCGTCGCGCCCGCGGTGACGTCGAGCCTCGGGGACACCGTGGCGACGGCACAGGCGAACAGGACGAACCGTAGGGGCCAGGCGATCGGCCGCAGCCCGAGCGTGCCTTGCACGGCGAACGACGCGAAGGTGATCATCGCCGCGCCGAAGAAGAACGAGTGCAGGATGTCGAGGAGACCGCCCTCCATGTTGAGGCCGGGATTGAACAGGAAGTAGAACGGCAGGATGAACCCGCCGATCGCGAGCTTGATGGCGTACGGTCCGAGCGCCATCGGATTGGCCCCGGCGATGGCGCCGGCGGCGAAGTTCGCCACCGCCACCGGCGGCGTGATCGCCGACAGGCAGGCGAAGTACAGCATGAAGAGGTGCACTTGCATCTCCGGCAGGTTGAAGTTCCCCCGGAGTACCGGCGCGAGGAGCGCGGCGCCCATGATGTAGACGGCCGGCGTTGGCATCCCCATGCCGAGCAGGATCAGGAACACCGCCGAGAGGATGAGCGTCGGTATCAGCAACCCGCCGGAGATCGCGTTGATCAGCAGCGTGAACTTGCCCGCGAGCGCGCTGATCTCGATCGCACCGATCACGATCCCGGCCGCCGCGACTGCGCCGACCAGCGGCACGAGCTGGGTGATCGTCTCGGTGCAGCACTCGACGAACCGGCGCGGCCCGATGGCGCTCGCGCGCGCGAACCAGCTGAGGACGATCACCGCCGCCGTCGCGCCGGCAGCCACGTACACCGGGGTATAGCCCATCACGAGCAGCGCGATCAGGGCGCCGAGCGGGAGGAGGTGGCGCCAGCCGCGGGCGAACCCGACCCGGAGGGGCACGATCTGGTCCTCCGGCATGGGACTCTCGTTGTTCCGCACCGCTTCGTTGTGGACGAGCAGGTAGATGCAGGCGTAGTAGAGGAGCGCCGGCAGCAACGAAGCCCACGCGATGCTCGCGTAGGGGATGTTCGTGATGTCCGACATGATGAAGGCGACCGCCCCCATCACCGGCGGCAGCATCGCGCCGCCGCTGGAGGCGGTCGCCTCGATGGCGCCCGCCCGCGCTGCCGGAATCCCCATCCGCTTCATGATCGGGATCGTGAGCGGCCCGGTCGTCGCGACGTCCGCGGTCGGGCTGCCCGACACCGAGCCGTACAGCCCGCTTGCCGTCACGCACGCTTTGGCCGCGCCGCCGCGCATCCGACCGGTGACGGCGCCGGCCAGATCGAAGAAGAGCTGGCCGCCCCCCGCCTTGTTGAAGAAGTTGCCGAACAGGACGAACAGGAAGGCGTAGGTCGCGGCCACCTCGAGCGGCGCGCCGAAGATCCCGTTCTCCATGATCGTCATCATCTCGACGAAGTAGCGGACGCTGTAGTTATCGTGGTGGAGCGCGCCGGGCATCCACCCGCCGAAGAAGGTGAACGCGAGCAGCACGAGCACGAGTGAGGTGAGGCCCCAGCCGACCGAACGCCGGCACAGCTCGATGACGAGCGCTACGAGCGCGAAGCCCACCACCGCGTCGGCCAGGGTCGGCTGGGAGAACCCGCGGCTCCAGTTGAGGAACTTGTCGTGGAGGACGATGTAGTAGAGCGCGACCGCGAACGATGCCGCCGCGAGCGCGATGTCGGTCCACGCGAGGCGCTTTCGCTCGGGATGCGCGGTCGTCGTCAGGAACGCGATCGGGAAGGTGATCGCGATGAAGATCGAGATGTCGAGGTGCCAGTTCGCGGTGAACGCGCGCGCCCAGGTCGCGAACGCTTCGACGGCCCGATACGGCAGGCCGCTCGCCTTGAGGTGCGTGGCGAGCCAGAGCGCGGCGTCGCCGGTGATGCTGGAGAGCGCCCCGATCCACAGGACGTAGAGCGCGGCCGCGACCGAGCCGGCGGCGATCAGAACCGACCAGGCGCCGCCGGGCTGGTGCCGGTTGCCCTCGCGCAGCAGGTGCCCGAACCAGCGCCGGGGCGGAGCCGCCGCCGGCGCCGGCTCGCTCGCCGGGGACATGCCGTCGCCCCGGGCCGCGAGCTTACTTCACCATCCCCTTTTCTTTGTAGTAGCGGAGCGCCCCGGGGTGATAGGGCACGTTGGCCGGGTTCGTCGCCATCTTCTGGGTCGTGAAGCTCGTCTTGAGCGAGCCGCCGACCGCCTGCACGCGACCCTCGTTCTCGGCGATCGCCTTGACGTACTTGTAGACCACCTCGTCCGGCACATGCGCGCCGGCGAGCAGCGCTACCCACATCCGGACCGTCGGGTAGTCCTTCTGCATGAAGGAGGGGTACGCGTTCTTCGGCACCATGTCCATCTTGTTGCTGAAGACGTCCGCCGCCTTCTGGATCATGGCCGGGTCGCCGTCGATCCACAGGAGCTCGCGCTTGCCGGCGATGTCCTTGATCAGCGAGTCGCCGAGATTGCGGGCGTTCATGAAGACGTCGGCTTTCCCGTCGGTGATGGCGGCGAGGCCGATCGCGCTGTTGCCGAGGACGTAGCTGCCGCCCCATTTCTGGATGTCGTCGATGGTGAAGCCGTGGACCTGCATCACCTGGTAGGGCCCGCCGATCGACACCTGCGGATTGTCCGGCCGGTTGATCGCAAGACGCATCGTGGGCTTCTTGGCGGCGATGTCGGCCCAGCTCTTGATCCCGTTCGCGTCGGCCCACGCCTTCGTCATCAGGAAATGGATGTACTGGTTGTCGTACAGCTGCATGACGTAGCTGAACTTGCCCTTCAGCGGCTTCTGGAACGGCGACTGGCCGTCGTTCGCGAGCCGGATCTCGGTGCCGGTCGCGGTCGCGGTGAAGTCGGCCTGGCCCTCGGCGATGGCGAGCACGCCGCCGCCGGGCGAGTTCGGCTTGAAGGACACCGAGGAGCCCGGATAGGCGTCCCGCACGACTGCGTTCAGCCCCTCCACCATCGTCCGCGGATAACCGGACGGCGTCGCGCCGGTGACCGTGGCGGTGACCGGGTTCTTGTCGTTGAAGTCGGCAGCCGCGGGCGCCGCCGCAAAGGCGAGCGCTCCGGCCGCGAAGATGCGGACGATCGACATCGTTGTCTCCTCCTCCTGGTCGAACAGCCCTGTAAGTCTACAGGGCCGCCCCGGCGAAAGGGAAGGCGCGGAGCGGCGCGGCGCGCCCGGGGGGAGCGGAGCGCCGACGAAGCGTTGCCGGCTAGCTCCGCGAGCGCAGGATCATCTGGGTGCAGCGAAACAACGCGATCGTCTTGCCGGTCTGCTCCGCGCGGACCTCGGCGTCCCAGACCTGGGTCGTCCGGCCCTTGTGGGCGGGCCGCGCCACGCAGATCACGTCGCCCTCCAGCGTGGTGCCGAGGAAGTTGCTCTTGAGCTCGAGGGTCGTGAAGCCGCTGGCGTCGTCCGGGAGATTGCGCACGGTGGCGTAGCCGCACGCGGTGTCGGCGAGCGACACCACGGCGCCGGCGTGGAGGAAGCCGTTCCACGCGCACTTGCGCGGCTCGACCCGCATGCGCATGCGGACCTCGTCGGGCTCGACCGCGAGGCACTCCATGCCGAGATGCCCGGGCAGGTAGTCCTGGCCGCGCTCGTTCCACTCGGCGAGGCTCTGCGGGATGGCGAGCCGGGTCATCGCGCTTGCCGCTACTCGGCGGGCTTGTCCTCGACCGGCGGCGGAGGCGGCGGGGTCTCCGCCGGCGACTGCTCGACCTGGGCCTGCGCGGCCTTCCGCTGCTTCTTGGCTTCCTTCTTCTGCTTCTTGGCGAGATCTCTTTGACGCTTCGCGAACGCGTAGTTGGGTTTGGCCATCGGCGGTCCTATTCAATGGGATTCCAGGTTGCGGCAAACCGTGAGAGTACGTCGTTTTGCGCCGGACCGCTTCTTGACCGGCGCACGGTCAGGCGCTCCGGTCGAGGAAGCACTCGTCGTCCTTGAAGATCCTGGCGAGGCAGGCGCGAAGCTGATCGAGCTGTCTCGCCCGCAGCGCGAACGCGACCACGATCGCTTTCCGGCCGCCGAGCACGGGCGCCGCGTCGGCGTCGAACGCTACGACCGCGCGGTCGCGGAAGAGCTCGAAGCACGCGATCCCGCCGTGGCACGACTGGCTCGGATCGTCCACTTCGACGTGGTATCCGTCCAGCCCGAGCTCGACGTCCTGGGCGTGGGGCGACTTTGCGCGGTGCAGGCGGAGATACCGCCTGGCGCCGAACTCGGAATCCGCGAAGCCGGCGAGCCAGCCGCCCGAGTCCTCTTCGACCGACACGCAGGCGGCGTTGAAGTCGCTGGTCACGCTGGAGGCCGTTACCTGCTCTGCGGTGCGCTCGAGCGTCCGGTCACCCAAGGCGCCTCAGGTCCTCGAGGCGGGCGTGCTGCCGGCCGTGCCGGTCGAAGTTGTCGGGCGCGAGCCAGCGCTCGAACGCCCTGCGGATCGCGGGCCATTCGCCGTCGGTGACGGCGAACCACGCCGTGTCGCGGCTCAGTCCCTTGACGACCATGTGCTGGCGGAAAGTGCCCTCGTAGGTGAACCCGAACCGGCGTGCGGCGCGGATCGAGGGTTCGTTGCGGGCGTTGCACTTCCACTCGAAGCGACGATAGCCCAGCTCGTCGAACGCGTACCGGGCGGACAGGAACAGCGATTCCGTCGCGACGCGGGTCCGGGCGATCGCCGGCCCCCACAGGATGCTCCCGATCTCGATCACGCCGTGCTCGGGCGTGATGCGCAGGAACGCCTGGCGTCCTTCGCAGCGCTGGCTCGACCGATCGATCACGGCGAAGAACAGCTGATCGTCGGACGCCGCGGCGCGGGTCAGCCAGCCCTCGAACGCGGCGCGATCCTGGGGCGATTCGAACAGGAAACGGAGCCGGTCTTCGGCGCCCGGCGCCATCGAAGCCGCAAACAGCTGATCGCCATGGCGCGCCGGGTCGAGCGGCTCCAGACGGCAGAACTGTCCCTCGAGCGTGACCCGCGCGGGGCGCGGGCGGGGTTGCCAGTCGGTCAGCGGGGGCATCCGGGACACGCGCCTACTGCCGGGCCGCCGGGTGCCCGGCTGCCTGCGCCTCGCGGTAGACGAGCTCGGCGCTCGCGATGTCCTCCACGGCGACACCTACCGACTTGAACAGCGTGATCTCCCCGGCGGACTGGCGGCCCGGCCTGGCTCCGTCGATGACCTCGCCGAGCTCGGCGAAGATGTCGCCGGCGGCGATCACGTCACCGGACTCGCGGGAGGCCGCCTCCCGCGATTCGACGTAGAGCTTTGCCCGGCGCAGCACATTGTCGTCCAGCTCACGCCAGCCGGGCCGAGGCGCACCGACGGCGTTGACATGCACGCCGGGCGACAGCCATTCGCCCGACAGGGCGGGCGTCCGCGACGTGGTGGCGACCACGACGACGTCGGCGCCGCGCACGGCGTCTTCCGCCGATCGCGCGAGCCGCACCTCGAACCGCTCCGCGAACGCCGCCGCATTGCGGGGGCTCCAGACCCGGATCTCGCGGAACGGGCGCACGAGCCGCAGTGCTTCGAGGTGGCTTCGCGCCTGCACGCCGGAGCCGAGGATTGCGAGGATCGACGAGTCCGGGCGCGAGAGTGATCGGGTTGCCGCGGCCGAGACGGCTGCGGTCCGCATCTCCGTGATCAGCCGCCCGTCCATCACGACGAGGGGTTCCCCGGTCGCGGGCCGGAAGAGGAGCACCAGGGCGTGGTGGGTCGGGACGCCCTGGTTGTCCGGGAAGAACGTGACCAGCTTGGCCCCGAGCTGCCCTCCGGCGTAGGCGGGCATGCTGCCGAGGAAGCCGCCGTGCTCGGCGACCGGCATCATCACGCGCATGGGTTGCACGACCTCGCCGGCCGAGAGCGCGCGCAGCGCCCGTTCCATGGCCGGGATGAGCGCCGGCATGTGCAGGAACTTGCGCACGGCAACCTCGTCGAGGATCAACACCGGTCCCTCCGTAGTGGATGCTTGCTCAGGAGAACTTCCACCAGAGTAACGCCGCGACCGCTGCGGGCGCCGCGAATATCAACAGGAGGATCGGAAGCTCCTCGGTCACCGAATACCCGGCCCGGGTGCCCATCCACAGATTGAGCAGGGCAACCACGAGCCAGATCGGGATGAAGACCTTGGCGGCAGTGACCATGGAGCTCGTGCCGGTGCCAATCCATCGCGCCGCAAGGACGGAGAGGCCGAGCAACACGAAGCCTCCCACTATGATGATGATCGTGCGCATCTCGGTTCTCCCTTGAGCCAGGTTGAAGCGCGCTGTAGCGCGGGGTTGTGCGTACGCAGCGAGAACGATCCCTTGCGCGAGCTCATTGCCCTTGCATGAAACCTCACCTGGGTTCGGGCGCGCCAGAGAAGGCCACAACGGCAATCAGCAGCCCGACCAGGAGCACGACGGCGGAAGCAACGAACCACATGACCGTTTTCCGGTACTCCTCCCGATCGTCATCTTCAAGCCGCAGGGATCGAAACAGTGCGACGATCTGCAATACGACAGCCGCAACCAACGTGCTGGCCGCAATGATCGAGCGAATCGTCCATTCGCCGGAGGCTTCAAAGCCCCAGAACCGGAAGAAGGCCAGCGTGAAACCCAATAGAACGGTGATCGCGGTGATGATCCCCTGCCGGTAACCCTCGGGAAGAGGACGGGGTTGCCGTTCCGCGGTCGGCGTTGGCTGACGCTCAACGTTCTCGTCCATTCCGTTCCTCGTTACCCGCTGCAACTGACGGCTAGGCTGCTGACGTTGAAATGCGTACCGCCTTGATCCAATTGCGTCTTCGACGCTCAAGGCGGCTCCCGGTGTCCTCGCCGTCGAAGCTGGTCACCGTGCGCACGAACGATGACGGGCTGACGCCCTCAAACGTGTTCACGTTGACGACCGCGTACAGGTGGTCATCGATCTCGCTGGTCACGAGAGGTACTGCGCCACAGCGAGAGCACACGTAGAACTCCGCGGTCCCCGTTCCGAATCGGTACTTCGAGAGGAGGGACTCATCGCGAACCACGACCGCGAGCTCCGAGTCGCGATCAGAGGTCCAGGCGCCACCGTGCTTGGTACAGAAGGTGCAGCCGCACGCCCTGACCGGGATCTCCGCTCCCTCGCCCGGCCAAAGAAGCTCGTAAGCGATGTTTCCGCAGTGGCACTTCCCTTGGATTCGCATGTGCCGTTGTTCAAGACGCCAGAACCAACGCGAGAGCGATCGCGCCAGGAAGCGCTTGAACCCAGAGTATCTTGCGGTTTGCGGTCAATGCGCCGAAGACTCCGGCCACGACGACGCAACTCAAGAAAAAGACCTTGAGCGGATTCCCAGTCTGACCAAGGCTGAGCCCCCAGACGAGCCCCGCAACCAGGAAGCCGTTGTACAAACCCTGGTTCGCGGCCAGAGCCTTCGAGGCCTTCGCGAACTCGGGTGTAAGCCCGAACGTGCGCAGACCCAGCGGCTTTTCCCAAACGAACATCTCCAGGATCAGGAAGTACAGATGCAATAGGGCCACCAGCGCGACTGCAAGGTTGGCAGCTGTCGTCATGGCGCTGCCTTTCTGAAGTCGGACTGCTTGCACTGATGGTACGGTTGAGGCAGGCACTTGCTGTCTCGTCGCTCTTCGGCCTCAGTGTCGTGCATACGAGTTCCCATAGGTGGTCGTGGTCATCCGCTTGCCGGTGTGTCGTGTGACGCCTAACGCTCGCGTTGAGCGGCCGCCGAGGCGCGAAGCCCAGGGGGTAGCCAACGGCGAAGCTGTTGGGCGGTCCGGTTGAGCGCGATGTTAGACGTCTCGTCCATCGCTCTTGAGCCGGCGGTCCACGGACGGGCCCCGAGCGACAGGGTCATCGTCGATCTGCGGCCATCCATGCGACCGTCGCTTTCGCTTGCGCCAGAGCGTCCTCGTTTGTAGCGAAGACTTGATGTGAGTAACGGTGGAGTGGAAACCATCCTCTCAGGTCCTCAGGATCCCTGCGGTACTCCTCAAAACCGAACGTGCCATCGTCACGCACGAAGATGTCGACGCAGTGGTCGCCTGCGGGACTGTCGAAGGATGTTACGACTCGAGTAGCCACGGAGATTCACATGCGACGTCTAAACGCTAGGGCTAACCGGCCGCTGAGGCGCGGGGGTGCGAGGAAGCGCCGCTTCCGAGCGTCCCCTGCAACCCCTTGTTAGGCGGCGCGCCATTCAATGCGGCGCTGGTGGCGCGGTCACAGCGAACGACGGGCGAGCGGCGATGTGGTCGAACCAAGTGCACAGCTTCGGGTGCCCCGGCCGCCAGCGAAGATAGGGATTCCGAGCTTCGAGCCCGAGGGCACAGGCGAGTGTGATCTGCGCCAAATTGAGTGCGCCGCGCATCAGCGGATGGTCGATCTCTGCCTCCCAGAAGTCAGCCATTCGTCCGCTGCGGTGTGCTTCGTGCTGGAGAACAGTGGGCGAACGTTCAGTTTGGGGCCGCAGGATCTCGCGGCCCCAAACTGCGAGTCCGTCCAACATGCTTCTCGCCAAGGCTTCGAGACGGCGCGCCTCCCACGCTTGGTCTCCGGCTGGCAGATCGAAGGCTGGGTTGCCATCGAGGTGATCGAGGTAAGTGCAGATGACTGCGGATTCCTCCAACCCCACGCCGTCGTCACGGATGAGATAGGGAACGCGACCCGATGGATTAATGGTGTAGTAGGGACTGTCCGCAAGACGTGTCTGTGCGGCGATGATCTCGACTCGGCTCTCCAGCCTCTTCTCATGAATCACGACGCGTGCGATGCGCGCGTAGGGAGAGCCCGGGGTGATGTAGAGCTTCATGATGCGAAGTCGTCTGTGCCCGAGATTTTCAGACAACCTCGACCTCGAGCGCGTAGTCGGGAGAAATGCGGGCCGTGCAAGCGACCGGAGAGTGCCGATCTCCCCACTCAGCTAGCTCACGAAGTTGGTCGGGGGGTAAGTCCGTTGCTCCGATCTTCACATGGGTCGCGATCGACGATAGACCGGCCGAGATCTTGTCGTCGAGTCCTAGGATGCCTCGATGGTCCGAATAGCTCCCAACCGTTACTTCCAGTGCTGTCAGATTGACTCCTAGCTTGGCCGCGCGCATCCCAATCGCAGTGGCGGTACAACTCGCCAGCGATGCGCGAAGCAGCCAGCCCGGGTTCGGTGCAGAAGCGGTCCCACCCATTGCCGGGGGCATGTCGGTGTGCAAGGTTTCACCGTTCGGTCCTGTGACCTCGCACCGGAGCC
>DATECV010000216.1:0-4089 GCA_035286725.1 Dehalococcoidia bacterium
GCGAAGTGCTCCGGGTACGAGACCCGGTACTTCTTGTGCGTCGTCCATGCCCACGAGAACAACGAGTCGCGCGAAAGGAACTGCGATCGGATCGACTCCCGGTTACCCGCCCACAGCTCTACTCCACGCGCAATCCGTCCCGTCGTCCGCCGGAACAGGCGCCACATCGTCAGCCACAGCGGGTAGTCCAACCACACGATCGCGTCCGCATGTACCCAGGTGATGTCCATGACGATCGTCGCGTAACCGCCGTCCGTCACCCACCGCTCGCACCCCTCAATCGCCGCTCGCACCTGTTCCCGGAACGCCTCCGGCTCGCCCGCCGTCCAGTTCGGCCCCCAGTACAGCGCGTCCAGCTCGACGTGCCGCGCCCCGATCGCCCGCGCGATCCGCGCTCCCGCCGTCGTCTTGCCGGAGCCCGTCACGCCCAGCACGACGACGCGCCGCGGATCTCCCTCGATCATCTGCATAGTCTCCGAAGGGTTGTGCGTCTGATTGCTGCTACTGAGCCACTGGAGCTGTTACCCGCTCTTCATCCTCGACGGGCACCAGCACGATGTCAGAGAACGCCGCGTCTTGCACCGCGTCCAGCACCTGCGACTTGATCAGCTCCAGCACCGCCATGAACGAGACGATGATCTCCATTCGCGTCTGGCACTCCAACATCAGCGCCTGGAAACTCAACCGTCCGTGCTCCAACAACTGCTCCCGGATCTGCGCCACCTTCTCTCGCACCGTGATCCGGTGTGGCCGGATGACCGCCTGCGGCTCCTCTTCTGGTACGCGCGTCAGCGCCAGCTCCACCAGATCCCGCAGCAGGTCCAGCGTGATCCCGTCCAGCCCCAGCGGCGGCGGCAGCTCCGGCGGCGGCGCGATGCGCGGGTACGAGTGCAGCCCCGCCTGCTCGATCGTGCGGAGCTGTCCCGCGGCTTCCTTGAACAGCTTGTACTCCCGCAGTTGGCGGGCCAGATCCTCCGTCGGGTCCTCGTACTCCGAGAGCAGCTCCTGCTCCGTCTTCGGCCGCGGCAGCAGCGCGCGCGACTTCAGCAGCAGCAGCCGCGCCCCGATGTAGATGAAGTCCGCCAGCGCGTCGAGGTTGATCTGCTCGCTCGAGCGGATGTACTCCATGTACTGGTCCGCCACCTGCACCAGCGCGATGTTCGTGATGTCGAGCTCTTCCCGCTCGATAAGGTGCAACAGCAGATCCAGCGGCCCCTGAAAGATCGGCAGCGCCAGCTGAAACGCGCCGCCGCCGTCCGTCTGCCCGGCGGCCGCGCCCGCGCCTGCGTCAGGCGGCGCATGATCCCTGGCCAGCGCAACCGCCGGCTCAGCCGAATCATGCGCATCGTCGACGTCAGCGTCCGCCTGATCCCACGTCATCCCGGGATGATAGCAGGTTGAGGATCGGCCGCCCCGGGCCTGCGCTACGCGACCGATTCCGCAAATCGAGGATTGTCGTCGTCCTCGTGCGTGTTGCCCGCGAGACGCCGCGCCGCAATCCGCGCGTGCAGCTCCGGCCGTGAAGACATCAGCCGTTGGAACGACACCACGATCGCCGGGTCGAACTGCGTCCCGCTGTTCTTCGCGATCTCCGCCATCGCGTGCTCGTGCGAGCCCGCCGAACGGTACGGCCGGTCCGAGGTCATCGCGTCGTACGCGTCCACTACGGAGAAGATGCGCGCCTCGAGCGGAATGCGGTCGCCCGACAGCCCGAAGGGGTAGCCCGTCCCGTCGTACCGCTCGTGGTGATACAGCAAGATCGGCGTCGAGCCCTCCAGGAATCCCACCTTCGAGATCATTACACCGGCCAGCAGCGGGTGCTTCCGGATCGCTTCCCACTCCATCTCGTTCAGCGCGGCCGGCTTCTTCAGCACCGCGTCCGGCACACCGATCTTCCCCACGTCGTGCAGCAGCGCCCCACGCTCGATGTCGACCAGTGCCCGGTCCGGGATGCCCATCGTCCGCGCCAGTTGCGAGGTCAGCTTCGACACCCGCTCGCAGTGGCCTTCCGTCACGTCGTCCTTCGCGTCCAGCGCCGCCGTCAGCGCCTTCAGCGTCGAGTCGTATGAAAGCTCCACCTCGTCCGCGTAGGCCCGCACCTTTGCGAAGAGCTCCGCCTGCTCGACCGCCATGGTGCCCTGCGCCGCCAGGTCCACCACCTGCTTCACGTCGTCCGCCGCAAAGCCGTTGCGTCGCTGCGTCGGGGGCCGTAGCACCGCCACCACCCCCGAAACTCTGTCGCGCAACGTCATCGGCACGCACAGAACGTTGATCTGCCCCTCGTCCGGCACCTCCGCGAAGAACTGATGGAACGCGTCGCACGCCTGCCCGCTGATGATGGTCGTGTTCGTGATCACGCATCGCCGCATGAACCACTCTTCCACCGCACGTTGGTGGTGCGCGATGACGCCGGAACCGTGGTCGTACGTGCAGCGCAACAGCATGTCGCCCGTCTCGTGGTCGTACAGCGCCACGAGTCCGTACGCGCCCTTCGCCGTCAGCGTCGCGTCGCGCGTCAGCTGCGTCATCACATCGTGTACGTCCAGCGATCCGCGCATCTGTTCGCCGGCAACGTACAGGCGCACCAGCCGGCGATGGTCCGACGTGATCCCGCGCACGATGAGCCAGAACGCCCCCTGCATCAGCAGGAACACCAGCACCATCGCCAGACCGGTCAGAATCAGCGTGCTTCGCTGCTGCGACGCGATGCCGGCGTCGATCGGCCCCGCATCCTCCGCCAGCTGCGCGACGTAGGTCCCTTCGTATATGTACGTGACGAACAGCGCGGCCTCGCCGCTTCGCACGTTCTCCCACCTCGAGCCCGCCGGCGGCGGCAGCTCCGCCGCCTCGGTCGAGCCGTCGCTGGCGAAGATCACGGAGCCGTCTGTCGCATACACACGCAGCGTGTGGATCTCTGACGGGATCAGCGCCCTGGCCAGGTCGGAGGCGCGCGCCCTCTGGACCGGCGTCAGTCCGGGCGGTGTGGCTGCGGCCGCGTCGGAGAAGACCGAACGCAGCGGGCCCGTGAACAGCCGTGAGGCGCTGGATGCCGCGGCCTCGTGCTCGCGGTCTGCGACCACCTGCCGGCTCGCGACGACGGCCAGTGCGCCGATCAGGCAGACCAGCACGAAGCTCAGCGCCGCAAAGCGCAGGTACAACGATCGCGTGGAGCCGCCCAATCCAACCTCCGTTCCGGTGTCCCCGCCGAGTACCTCCTTACAGATATCGGCCAGTTCCCCTAGGGGGAGTAGGTCTGTCATCCTCGAGCCCTCGGCTCAGTTCCGCGCTCTGCCGGCGGCGCCGACGGCCGGCGCGGATGCGCCTGCTAGTATGGAGAGCCATGGAATCGAAGCTGAACGACCTGCGCCGCATCGTCGGCGGCATGGAATCGGCCATCATCGCGTTCTCCGCCGGCGTCGACTCCACCTTCGTCGCCGCCGTCGCCGCCGGCATCCTCGGCGAGCGCGCCCTCGCCGTCACCGGCGTCTCGCCGTCCATCCCCGCATCCGAAGTCGAAGAGGCGAAGGACTTGGCCGCGCGGATCGGCGTGCGCCACCTCCTGCTCCCTACATCCGAGATGGACCGCCCCGGTTATGTCGAGAACTCCCCCCAGCGCTGCTACCACTGCAAGACTGAGCTCTACTCTCTCCTCGAAGACATGGCCGCCCGCGACGGCTACGCCTTCGTCCTCGATGGCTGCAACATTGACGACCTAGGCGACCATCGCCCCGGCCGCGTCGCCGCTTCCGAACACCGCGTCCGTAGCCCGCTCATCGAAGCCGGCCTCACCAAGACCGATATTCGCGAGCTCTCCCGCCGGCGCGGCCTACCCACCTGGGACAAACCCGCCATGGCCTGCCTCTCCTCACGCATCCCCTACGGCACGCCCGTCACCGTCGGCGCCCTCGACCAGATCGGCGCCGCCGAAGCCTTCCTCCGCCAACTCGGCCTCCGCCAGCTCCGCGTCCGCCACCACGACGAGGTCGCCCGCATCGAGGTCGAGCCCCAGGACGTCGCGCTCGTCGTCGAACATCGCGACCGCATCGTCACCCGGCTCAGGAACCTCGGCTACAAGTACGTGACCCTCGA
>DATECV010000217.1:0-3140 GCA_035286725.1 Dehalococcoidia bacterium
AGCAGCTTGTCGAACCGCTGGTAGCCCATCGAGGGGAAGCCCCACGCGTTGAAGATCAAGATGTCGATCGTATCGGCCGCGATCGCCAGCACGCCGCCTGCCAGCGGCCACCGAAGGATCGTGAGCGGCACGACGAGCCGGATGGCGGCGGCGATAAGCGTTCCCAATCGGCGCTCCGCCTCTCAGGCCTCGACCTCGTTACCGTCCTCGAACACGAACCGCCACTTCCCGATCGCGATCTCGTCTCCCGATTCCAGCCCCACCCAGTCTGCCTCTTGCCCGTTCACGAGCGTCTTCCGGCTCATCCCACCCACGTGGTGCAGCACGTACCGCCCGCCGCGCAGCCAGATCCGCGCGTGCTCCGGCGCGATCGCGCCGCCGTTGTGCAGGACGATCTGGCACGCCCGCGCAGACGTCCCCAGCACCAACGGCCCGGCTCCCACGTCCACGTTCCGTGCCTCGCCGCCGCGCTCCACCAGCCTCCCGGCGCCCGTCTCCGCGACCACCGCGGTCGTGCTCGCCGTCGCGATATAGCTCCCCGCCCGCCGCGGCACTCCCTGCGCCGCCGCCAGCCGCGGGTTCGGCGCCACCACCTCCATCTGGTGCGCCGTGAACCGCCGCTGCAATTGCCACCGCCGCAGCGCGAACCCCGCGGCCCCCGCCGCCAGCGCGGCCGCCACGCCGCCGAAGACCAGCGCGTACAGGCTGCCGTTGTCGCCGCCTCCCTCGTCCGCCGTCGCGTCCTCCGGCTCCGTGACCGGGACCAACGGTGCTGGCGCCACGCCGCGCGTGAACGCCGCTGAAGCGGTCGCCGGTGTCGACCCCACGAACGCCACAATCTGCAGCGATCCCGCGCCCCCGTTGGCTACCGTCTCCGCGCGCGCCGTCACGATGTACTGGCTCCGCAACAGGTCCGACAGCTCCGCGTATACATCGCCGATCGTCCCCGTCGTCGCCGCCCTGAACTGCCCGGCCGTCACCACCGCCAGTTGCTCCAGATACGGCACGTCCGTCAGCAAGCCGAACCCGATCGGATACGTCGGGATCCCTGCCCCTTCCGCGATCTGCAGCGATGTCTCTGCTGTCGCCGTGGACGCCTGCGTCTCGTTTTCACCGTCCGAGAGCAGCACCACCACCGCTCGCTGCCCCTGCGTGGCCGCCGCGCCCGCCAGGTACGCGCTCACCAGCACCGCCTCGTACAGCGCCGTCCCTCCGTTCGCCTCGAGCCCGGCGATGGCCGCCGAAAGCGCCGTCTTGTCGTTGGTCAGCGGCAGCACCGGCGTCACCTGGTCGCTGAACGACACGATCGCTGCCCGGTCGTTCGGCCCCAGCCGCTGCACGAACTCCGTCGCCGCCGCCTTCGCGCTCGCCAGCGGCTCACCCGCCATGCTCCCCGAAACGTCGATCGTGACCACGGCGTTGAGCTGCAGATCCTGGTCCATCGCCGCCACCGCGCTCTCGATCGGAAGCTGAGTGGTGCCGTCGAAGGCCTGGAACTGCGCCGGCGCCAGCCCCCGGGCCGGCAGGCCCCGGCTGTCCAGCACCGTCACCACCGCCCGCAGCAGGGGATAGCCGCTGGCGTCGAGCTGGTTGATCGTCACCGAGGGCGCCGGGGCGGGCTCCTGCGCGGCCACACGTGTAGCAGGAGTCTGCTGGACGAAAGCCAGCAAACCCATGGTGACAATGACCGTGAGGGATGAGAGCCGCCGCCTCAATTCAATCACTAGCGTACATGCGCCCGCCCCCGCGTTGCGAGCATGCGTGACAAGTTAACGATGCGCCCCGCCCCGCTCCGAACCTAACCCTCACGTCAACTGGCGCGTAAGCCCGCCCCTGCGATACTGCCACCGCACCTATGCCCAAGCGACCGATACCACAGGCCACTCCGGAAACGGCGGAGTTCTGGGAGGGCGCGCGCCGCGGGGAGCTTCGCATCCAGCGCTGCCGCGCCTGCGGAAAGGCATACTTCTTCCCGCGCCCCTTCTGCCCCAACTGCTCCTCCACCGATGTCGAGTGGTTCACCGCCACCGGCAAAGGCAAACTGTACTCCTACGTCATCAACCACCGGCCCGCCTACGGCTTCGAGGACTTCGCCCCCTACGTCATCGCCGTCGTCCAGCTCGATGAGGGCCCCCGCATGATGACCAACATCGTCGGCGTCGATCCCAGGCCCGAGAACCTCCCCATCGACCTCCCGGTCGAGGTCACCTGGGAGCAGCTCGACGACAAGGTCACCATCCCGCTCTTCCGCCCCGCGGGAGGCGCGTCATGAGCCTCCGCATGAGCGCCGCCATCGTCGGCGCGGCCGAGACCGACGTCGTCGGCATCATCCCCGACAAGTCCGCTATCCAGCTCCACGCCGAGGCCGCCTTCAACGCCCTCGCCGATGCCGGCATCACCAAACACGAGGTCGATGGCGTCCTCTGCGCCGGCCAGTCCCCCGTGCAGGTCGCCGAGTACCTCGGCATCACGCCGAAGTTCATCGATGGCACCAGCGTCGGCGGCTGCAGCTACATGATCCACGTCCGCCACGCGGCCGCCGCCATCAAGGCCGGCCTCTGCAGCGTCGCGCTCATCACGCACGCCGAAAGCGGCCGCTCTCGCGTCGGTATGGCAGGCTGGTCCCGCGCCCCTCAGGCTCTCGGCGCCCAGTTCGAGGAGCCCTACGGCGTCGCCGGCCCGCCCACCCGCTTCACCCTGCCCATCCTCCGCCACATGCACGAGTACGGCACCACCCACGAACAGCTCGCGTCGGTCGCCGTCGCCACGCGCCAGTGGGCCATGAAGAACCCCCGCGCCATGATGCGCGACCCCATCACCGTCGAGGACGTCCTCAACTCCAGGATGATCGCCTATCCCGTACACCTGCTGGAATGCTGCCTGGTCACCGATGGCGGCGGCGCTCTCGTCGTCGTCTCCGCCGAGCGGGCGAAGGACTTCCCGAAGAAGCCCGTCTACGTCATGGGCACCGGCGAGTCCACCGAGCACTCCATGATCAGCATGATGCACGACTTCACGGAGTCGCGAGCCTTCAAGGTCTCCGGCGCTCAGGCGTTCGCCGAGGCGAAGGTTGCCCGCCAGGACATCGACCACGCGATGTTCTACGACGCCTTCGCCCACACGCCCATGTTCGCGCTCGA
>DATECV010000218.1:0-11840 GCA_035286725.1 Dehalococcoidia bacterium
GATACCTTCAGCCACGCAGGTATCTTACGGCGTGACGCCCGCTGCGACGAGGAGCTCGGCGGCGCGGATCCCGGCGGTCTCGTCGCCAAAGGCCTCGGCGATGATCGCCTGTGCCTTCACGGGATCGAGAAGCTGGATGGAGGCGGTGCAGTACCCGCAGGAGACCGCGGCATCGGCCAGGGACTTCGTCCTCAGATCGTCGTCGCTGACACGTTTGAGGAGAGAGAGCACACCGGCGGTCTGGCGGGCGGACATGTCCGTATCGACGGTGTCCTGATATGCGCTGTAGAGCTTCCGCAGTTTGAATAGCGTCGAGGGTGAGGCGGCAGAAGAGATGAGGGCGGCGGCCACGCGTTGCTGGCGTTCAATCCGGTCGAAGTCGGATGAACCCTCGCGAATACGGCCGTACGCTACGGCCTGGTAGCCGTCGAGGTGCTGGTTGCCTTCGGGAAAGAACTGGGGGATGACGTTGACGTCGTCGTCGGAGTAGTTCTCCTGACCGAAGGCCACGGGGTTCTCGATAGTGACGCCGCCCATCGCGTCGATGAGCCGCGCGGACGAGCGCTGGTCGAAGATGATGTAGTAGTCGGCCTTGATGCCCAGATTGTGGTCGATGGTGTCGATGGTGGCGCCCGGGGCGGCGGCCTCGTCGTCCTCAGAGTAGTTGTAGACGAACGCGGTGTTGATGCGGTCCTGGTAGTAGGAGCCATCGGCCGCGGGGATGGCCATCATGGTGTCGCGGGGGATGCTGAGGAATGCCGCACTGTGCTTGTTGGGATCGATGCGCAGGAGCAGCACCGTATCGGTGCGGCTGGCCCCGGTTTCGCCGGGGCGGCGGTCGAGCCCGACGACGAGAACGGTGAAGGGACGATCGGGGAGGCCGAAGAGCAGCGGGGCGCCGCCGGGGAACGGCACCGAGACGCGCGTGGAGGTGGCGGGCACCGGCAGTGGCTGGAACGTCGTGCCGATGGCGAGGACGAAGTAGGCGATGATGAGCAAGGCGACGTTGCGCACCCAGTGGGAGCGGCGGGGCTTCCTGGCCGCAGGCGCGGCCGGGCGGGGCCGGGAGGCAGGTTGGGCCGGCGCGCCGGCGCCGGAGGGTTGTCCGGGCGAAGGCGGAGCCGGAAGTGGCCGCTCGCGAAGCTGCCCGTAGGCCTCGTAGTCTTCCATGACGCTAGATCATAGCGGACGCGTGGGGCCCGTTCGTCATCAGGCCGGACGCGCACCGGTCAAGCCGATGCACGAGAGGCATATGGAACCGCAGCGCACGAGCGTTCGAAGCGGCTTTGCGCGCTACGCTCCAGTTGATCCTTTGAGGCGGACACAGGGGAGTGACGGTTCATAGAACATGTCTGAGCCAGACTTGCACGCCGTGACGGGGGCCTTCAGCTACACCGGGAAGTACATCGCGCGGCGGCTGCTGGCGGAGGGCGCGCGTGTGCGGACGCTGACCGGGCACCCGCAGCGAGCGCACGAATTCGGCGCCACGATCGATGTGCGACGGCTTCAGTTCGACGATGTGGAAGGGCTGACGGAGAGCCTGCGCGGAGCATCGGTGTTGTACAACACGTACTGGATTCGCTTCGAGCGTGGGGAGAGCACGTTCGCACGCGCCGTTGCGAACACGAAGAGGCTGATCGCCGCGGCCGAAGCGGCGGGCGTGCGACGTATCGTCCACGTGAGCATCGCGAACGCCGAACGCGCGCCGGAGCTGCCTTACTATCGCGGGAAAGCCGAGCTGGAGCGCGAGATACGCGCATCCGGGCTGTCGTCGGCGATCCTGCGGCCGACGGTGCTGTTCGGGGAAGAAGACATCCTCATCAACAACATCGCCTGGGTGCTGCGACACCTGCCGGTGTTCGGCGTGCCGGGCGACGGGTCCTACCGGATGCGGCCGATCTTCGTGGACGACGTGGCAAAGCTTGCGGTTGAGCTCGCGAAGCGGGACGACAACGTAACAGTCGACGCGGTCGGGCCGGAGGTATTCAGGTTCGACGAATGGGTGCGGTTGCTGGCGAGGACCGTGAGGAGCCGGGCATTGATCGTACACATGCCGCCCTGGCTGGCGTTGCTGGCGACGCGCGCGATCGGGCTGGCGGTGGATGACGTGGTGTTGACGGCGGATGAGGTGCGTGGGTTGCGCGCGGGATTGCTCACGACGGACGCGCCATCGGCGGGACACACGCGGCTGTCGGAGTGGCTGGAGCAACACCGGGATCGGGTGGGCCGCCGGTACGCCTCGGAGGTGGAGCGGCACTACCGCTGAGCGGGGCGACGGATATCATCTCGACATGCGGATAGGGCACGGATTCGACGCGCACGCGTTCGCGGAGGGGCGGCCTCTGATGCTGGGCGGAGTGCAGATCCCGTACGCACGGGGGCTGACCGGGCATTCGGACGCGGACGTGCTGCTGCACGCGATCATCGACGGGGTGCTGGGCGCGGCCGCGCTGGGAGACATCGGCGCGCTGTTCCCCTCGTCGGACGGCCAGTGGGCGGGGGCGAGCAGCCTGGACCTGCTGGGGCGTGCGTACGAGGTGGTGCGTGCCCACGGCTTTGCGGCGGTCAACATTGACTGCACGGTCGTGGCTGAAGCGCCGCGGCTGGCGCCGCACGTCCAGGGGATGCGGCAGGCGATCGCGGCGGCGCTGGCGATCGACGTGCCGCAGGTGAGTGTGAAGGCGACGACGACCGACGGGATGGGCTTTACGGGGCGGGGGGAGGGCATTGCCGCCTTCGCCGTGGTGTTGCTAGAGTAGACGATAACGAATGTGGCCGAACTTCGGCCCCGGGGAGTACGCTGTGCTGAACCAGTACGCGGTGCAGAACCTGACCTGCCCCGGTTCGATGATCCGCCGCCGTGGTGCGACCGGCGCGCTTTGCGCTTGTCCCGAGGGGTGTCCCTTCTAGCGGACGCCCCGCCTGCCGCCGAAACCACCCAGAGATTCGATTCACGCAGGACACCTTCCTCATGTCTGTCCTGAGATCCATCCGGCGCGACATCCAGGCCGTGCTCGACCGCGACCCGGCGGCACGCAACGCGGCCGAGGTGGTGCTGGCGTATCCGGGGTTCCAGGCGCGGGAACTGCACCGGATGGCGCACACATTGCACCGGGCAGGGGTGCCGGTGCTTCCGCGCGTAATCTCCAATCTGAGCCGGTTCGCGACGGGCATCGAGATCCACCCGGGCGCGACGATCGGGGAAGGGCTGTTCATCGACCACGGCATGGGGGTGGTCATTGGCGAGACGGCGGAGATCGGCGACGACTGCAACATCCTGCAGGGCGTGACGCTCGGCGGCACGAGCACGCACCGCACGAAGCGCCACCCGACGCTGGGCAACCGGGTCACCGTTGGGGCAGGGGCGAAGCTCATCGGGGCGGTAGAGATCGGCGATGACGCACGGATCGGCGCAGGGTCGGTGGTGGTGACCAACGTTCCGGCGAACGCGACGGTCGTCGGGGTGCCGGGGCACGTCGTGGCATACCACGATCCCGGCAGCGACACGATCACGCGGCTGCCGGACCCCGAGTGGGACCGGATCGACGCGCTGGAACGGCACATCGAACGGCTGGATCGGCGGCTGCGGGCACTGCAGCAGCAGCTCGAAGCGCTCGGCGCGAACCCGGGAGATCTTTCTCCCGACGCCGGCGAACCACTTCACCTGCACCGGCCTCGCGAGCTGAGCGAAGGCGACACCGGACCGAGCGAGGGGCTCCCGAGCAGGGAGGCGATCGGCGGTTGATCCGGTTTACGAACACGCTCACCCGGCAGCTCGAGGAGTTCCAGCCACAGGGCGATCCGGTCACGATGTACGTGTGCGGTGTGACGCCGTACGACTCATCGCACATCGGTCACGCGATGAGTTACGTGGTGTTCGATGTGGTGAAACGGTACCTGACGTGGCGTGGGTTCACGGTGAAACACGTGCAGAACTTCACCGACATTGATGATCGGATCATCGAGCGGGCGAACCGGCTGGGGACCAGCACGGACGAGCTCGTGGAGAAGTACATCAACATGTACTTCGACGACATGCGCGACCTCAACATCGAGCCGGCCGACGTGTACCCGTATGCCACGCAGGAGGTGCCGGAGATGATCGAGATCATCCAGCGCCTCATCGAAAAGGGATTCGCGTACGAGACGACCTCGCCGCAGAGCGAGTGGTCGGACGTGTACTACCGTGTTTCGGCGAAGAAGGACTATGGCAAGCTCTCGCACCGGACGCCGGAGTCGCTGATGGCAGGGGCGCGCGTAGAGTCCGGCGAGGAGAAGGAGAATCCTGCCGACTTCGCGCTGTGGAAGGGCGCCAAGGCTGGCGAACCCTCGTGGGACAGCCCATGGGGCAAGGGGCGACCCGGGTGGCACATCGAGTGCTCGGCGATGTCGCTGAAGTACCTGGGCGAGCGGATCGACATCCACGGCGGGGGTGAGGACCTGGTGTTCCCGCACCACGAGAACGAGATCGCCCAGACCGAGGCGTACACGGATGCCGTGCCGTTCGTGCGGTACTGGCTCCACAACGCCTGGGTGAAGATGGGCGAAGAGAAGATGTCGAAGTCGCTGGGTAACTTCATCACGATCCGGGACGGGCTCAACAAGGTGGGTGGAGACGGGCTGCGGCTGTGGGTGTTGACCTCGCACTACCGGAAGCCCCTTTCGTTCAGCGAGACGACGCTGGAGGCCGCGAAGCACGGCGCCGACCGGCTGCGGACGGCGGCACGGGCGCCGAGTGAAGCCGGGGACGGTGGTATCGACCTCCACGGATATCGGGAGCGGTTCACGGCGGCGCTGGACGACGACATCAATACGCCGCAGGCGCTCGCGGTGCTGTTCGATCTGGCCAAGGACGTCAACCGGGCGCGCGACGACGGCAAGGGCGCCGGCGAGGCGCAGACGCTGCTCCTCGAATTGGCGGGCGTGCTGGGGCTGCGGCTGGAAGAGGCCGGGGGCTCGATGGAGGCGGCGCCGTTCATCGATCTGCTGGTGCAGATCCGAACGGAGCTGCGCACAGCGAAGCAGTTCCAGCTCGCGGACGGAATCCGCCAGAGGTTGGCGGGACTTGGTGTGACGCTCGAGGATGGCTCGCAGGGGACGAGCTGGAAGCAGGACTAACGGGCACACCCGTAAGGGTGGCGTCGCGGGCCTCGTGCCCTGTAACAAGAGCATTTCGTCACTCTCGGCACGACGCTGGCAGGCCGATCCTTCCATGGATGGGAGGCCATGCGCATGCCCTCGACGTATTGGGACAGGTTCACCGCGCGGAGGATCTCCCGGCGAACGCTCCTGCGGTCGGCCGGCGTCGCAACGGCGGCCACGGGTGCAGTCTGGGTCGTGGGGTGTGGCGGCGGCACGCGTGCTCCGTCGCCGACACCGGGGTTGCCGCCGCAGTCGGGCGGCCTGTCGGAGCCGGACATCCTCAATCCACTCGACCCGGCGGGGCGTGGTGGGCGGTACGCGGTCTCGCTGAACGAGCCGTTCGACACGTTTGACCCGCACCTGGGTGTGGCGGGCTCCACGGATTTCTTTCCACGGCTGTACAACAGCCTGGTCCACCAGTCTCCCGCGCGCGCCGAGTTCTTCTTCTTCGACCTGGCGGAATCATATGAGAATCCTGATCCGCTGACCTGGAGCTTCAAGGTGCGGCCGGGTGTCCGCGTCGCGCCGAACCAACTGGGTGTGCCGGAGCGAGACCTGACCGGCGATGACGTGGTGGCCACGTTCGACCGGATCGGCAGCGACGCGCGGACGAACAACGGCTCCTTCGTCAAACAGTACGTCGAGTCCGTCAGCGTCAGCGGCGATGTCGTGACGGTTCGCACGTCGAAGCCGTACGCGTGGTTCTTGAGCCGCCTGGGCTCGTACTTCAATACGATTCCGCCGCGCGAGCTGCTGGCAACGGACACGGCCATGGAGACCATGCGCGTGCGCAGCGCCGGCGCGGGGCCGTACGTGCTGGCATCGTCGGCCGAGGGCGAGGGCGCACGGCTGGAGCGCAATCCCTCGTACTACCGGCAGGACGCGCCGACGGGTGAGCGACTG
Organism: Dehalococcoidia bacterium; assembly: GCA_035286725.1. GTDB lineage: Bacteria > Chloroflexota > Dehalococcoidia > DSTF01 > JACRBR01 > JACRBR01. The sequence goes on from DATECV010000218.1 coordinate 6,046, forward strand.
CCGTTCATCGACGGCATCGACGCCAAGATCATCACAGACCGGTCGGCCGCACGCACAGCGCTGCTCTCCGGTCAGATCCACTCGTACTATACGGACGGGAAGTCGGAGGCGGACGAGATCGCTCGCGACGCGGGCCTCTATCTGGAGGAGATCCCCGGCGCGACGTTTATCTCGGCGGTGATGCACCCTGAGCGCCCGCCTTTCAACGACCCGCGGGCGCGACGGGCGCTGGCGCTGGCCCTGAACCGCGACCAGTACGTGGACATCATCTACGAGGGCGACGCGAAACCGGATGGGCTCGTACACTGGACGTTGGGCTCGTACGCGTACGACGGCGAGGAGCTGGCGCAGCGGCAACCCTACGATCCTGCCGAGGCACGACGCCTGGTGGAAGCGCTGGGAGGGATGCGGGTGCCGTTCCTGTACCCGGCGGCGGTGAGCCTGGACCAGCACGAGTCACACCTGCAGGTGTTCCAGGAACAGATGAAGGCTGCGGGGATCGAACTGGAGCCGGCGCCGTTCGACCTGACAACGTGGCTGGAAAAGTATGTTGAGCTGGACTACGTGCTGACGCTGGCGTTGAACCAGGTATATGAAACGCCCGAGCTGCCGCTGGACTTCCACCGCTCCGGCGGGCCTCTGGCCGACCGCTCCTACAGTCCGGGCCTGGGCGACCCGGACGTGGACGTCGCGGTCGACCGGTCGAAGCAGACACTGGATCCGGACGAGCGCAAGGCGGCCGTGCTGGCCGCACAGGACGTGATCTGGTCGAAGGAGCCGGCGTTTCTGCCGCTGGTCACGCCGTACCGGTACCGGGCGCACAGCAGGAAGCTGCACAACATGCCGGCGGGTATCGGCACGAGTCACCTGTGGTTGACGACGATGTGGCTGGAGACGTAGGGGGCCACTGTTAACGATTCCGCACCGAAGCAGGCGCCAGTGCAGCTTCGGTTGTCTCTCCAGATTCGCGTTCATATAATGCCGGAACGCCCCGGAAACGGGGAGAGTTGGAACGAAGGGGCCTGTGGCGACATCCGATCCGACGACTGGAGTGCGCAACATCCTCGTGCCGGTAGACGGATCACCTGCGAGCATGGACGCGGTCGCGCTGGCTTGTGGCATCGCCAAGAAGAACAAAGGGAAGGTCTACGCGGTCCACGTGATCGAGGTGAGGCGTTCGTTGCCCCTGGATGCTGACTTGACGGAGGAGGCGTCGACGGGCGAGGACGTTCTGGTCCGCGCGGAGCGCGTGGCGCAGGAGCTGGACTTCAAGGTGGAGGGCGAGCTGCTGCAAGCGCGTGAAGCGGGGCACGCTATCGTCGATGAGGCGATGGAACGCGGCGTGGACCTGATCCTTATGGGGGCGGAGCACAAGGCACCGCTCGGTGAGTACCAGATGGGACGGCTGACGCAGTACGTCATGCGGGCGGCGCCGTGCAACGTCTGGTTATGGCGTCACCCGGTGCGCGAGTAGCGCGGGTGAAGGCGGGAGCACCGTGAAGGTCGTGATCATGGGCTGTGGCCGGGTGGGCGCCACCCTCGCAGCCGAGCTGAGCAACGAGGGCAACAGCGTCCTCGTCCTGGACACCGACCCCTCCGCGTTTCGATTTCTCCCAGAGGACTTCGCGGGCCAGACGTTCGTCGGCAACGGCCTGGACATGGACGTGCTCGAGAGAATCGGCCTCCGCGAAGCCGACGCGTTCGTGAGCGCGACGCGCGGCGACAACCGGAACGTGATGGCGGCGCAGATGGCGAAGCACGTCTTCGGCGTGAAGGTCGTGGCGAGCCGCGTGTTCGACCCGCTGCGCGAGGAGATGTATCGCAACATGGGCTTGCGGACGATCAACCCCACACGGGTGCAGGCAAAGCGGCTGAAGAAGGTCGTCGAAGCGCCCTCCGACGAGGCCGCGAACGACATCGTGGCGGAATTCATGCGTCAGGAGGGCGGATGAGCAAGGCTCCGCGCATGTACATCATCATCGTCGGGGGCGGAAAGGTCGGCTTTCACCTGGCGAAGGAGCTGGTGGAAGCGAGCTACGAAGTTCTGGTCATCGAACAGGATCCGGTGCAGGCACGCGCGGTGGCGGACGACCTGGGCGACATCGTGCTCGAGGGCGATGGCTGCGAGGCCAGCGTACACGAGAAGGCGGGGACACGGCGCGCGAACATGCTGCTGGCCGTAACGGGTGACGACGAGGATAACCTCGTCGCGTGCCAGGTGGCGAAGCAGCTCTTTAACGTGGAGCGCACGGTCGCGCGGATCAACAATCCGAAGAACGAAGCATTCTTCCGGCGTCTGGACGAAGTGGACATTACTGTCTCGGCCACCTCGGCGATTATGGCGCACATCGAGCAGGGCCTGCCGACGACGCATCACCTGATCCAGCTTCTGGAGCTGAAGGGAAGCGGTCTGGAGCTGGTGGAGGTGCGGATCCCCGAGGAATCGCGCGTGGTGGGGCAGTCGATCAAGGGCATCCTCCTGCCGTACCAGTCGATGATCTGCCTGGTGGTGGGGCCGGACGGCCAGCCGAAGGTGCCCGCGCCGGACACCGTGATCTACGCGGACGACGAGGTGATCGCCGTCACTCTGCACGAGAGCGAGGAGCAACTGCGGGAGGCGCTGATGGCGCCGCCCCCGGTGCGCAGTTTCTAAGTGCGCGTCGCTTACTTCGGACCAGCCGGGACCAATACGGAAGTGGCAGCGCTGCGCCTCTATCCCGCAGATGAGCACGTGCCTTCGCCGACGATCACGCATGCGGCCCGAGCCGTGGAGCGCGGCGAAGCGGACCGCGCTGTCGTGCCCATCGAGAACAGCCTGCAGGGCAGCGTCACGGAGACGGTGGATCTCCTCATCGAGGAGGACGGCATCGCCGTGTGCGGAGAGGTCGTGCTGCCCATCGAGCACACGCTGATGGTCAAGGCCGGGACGAAGCGTGAGGACATTTCCGTCGTCTACTCCCACCCGCAGTCTCTCGGGCAGTGCCGGCGGTATCTGGAGGCGAGGCTTCCGCAGGCGCGGACAGAGGCCGCGCTCTCGAATGCGGATGCCGTCATCGTGATGATGCGGACACCGGGCGCGGCGGCGATCGCGCCGGCGCGAGCGGCGGAGATCTACGGAGCGGAGGTCCTTGAAAGCGGGATCCAGGACTCGCACATCAACAAGACGCGGTTCGTGGCCCTGGGAAGAGACGGATCGGCACGCACGGGGCGGGACAAGACGTCGATCGCGTTCGCGGTGGCCCATGACCGGCCGGGGACGCTGGTGAGCGTGCTGCACGAGTTCGCGGACCGGGGGATCAACCTGACGAAGATCGAATCCCGGCCTTCCGGCGCGGAGCTGGGCGTGTACATCTTCCTGGTCGATTGCGAGGGACATCGCGACGACCCGCTGGTGGCGCAGGCGCTGGCGGCGGTGCGCGAGCAATCCAACTTCTTCAAGGTATTCGGGTCCTACCCGGCGTGGGTGGAGTAGAAGCGGCCGCTCGGGTAGGCTGAGGCATCCCGGTTTCAGCAGACACGTCACAAAGGAGACCCGCCGGTGGGCGCGGCCGCTGCCCTCCTATCCTCGGCGCTGTGGGCGCTTAGCTCGGTGCTGCTCGCGTCGCAGGCGGGCCGTATCAAGCCGCTCGCCATGTCGGCGATCCGGAGCCTGACCGCCAGCCTGTTCCTTGTAGGGCTCGTGGTGGCGACGGCCGGCCTCGCGCAGTTCGGCGAGATGACGGCGCTCACGGGCGTCTCCATGATGGGATCCGGGATCGCGGGACAGGCGCTGGGCGACACGCTGTACATCAACGGGCTGGGCATCCTGGGGGTGAACCGCTCGTTCCCGATCACGAACAGCGCGTACCCGTTCCTGACGTTCATTCTGGCTGTGCTGTTGCTGGGCGAGGACGTCACTTGGCGCCTGCCCGCGGGTGGGGCGCTCATCGTGGCGGGGATCATCTGGATCGTGCTGGAGCAGCATCACGCGGAGGCGGACAACCCGGTGCGGGTGGACGTGATGCGCGGCGTGGCGTTCGCGCTGGCCGCGGCGTTCGCGTGGGCCACGGCGACGGTGTGGCTGCGGGGGCAGCAGGGCGACCTGGACGCGATCGGCGCGGCCAGCCTGCGGATACCGGCGGCTTCCGTAGCGGTATGGGCGACGATCGCGATGACGGGCAACCGGTTCGGGGAGCAGCCGCTGCGGGCGATGACGGCGCGGGGGCTCGGGGCGATCGCGGTGGCGGGGCTGATCGGCACGGGTGTGGGCAGCGTGCTGTTCATCTACGCGGTGGAGCACATCGGGGCGGCGAAAACCGCATTCGTGACGACATCCGCGCCCCTTTTCGCGCTGCCGATGGGGTTCCTGTTCCTGTCAGAGCGGCTCACGCCGCGCATCTTGCTGGGAACAGCGGTGACGATTGCGGGGCTGTGGCTGGTGTTGCTGTAGCTGTGTCAAGGGAGGAGCGATGATCGACCCGAGTGTCCTTCGCATTCTGGAGACGACGCCGGACGTGCTCGGCGCGCTGCTGGGCGGGGCTCCGGACGCGGCGCTGACGGCGCCCGAGGACGAAGGGTGGTCTGTCCGCCACGTCGTCGCGCACGTGCTGGACGTCGAGACCGTGATCTACACGGACCGCATCCAGCGGATGCTGCGGGAAGACGGGCCGTTCATCCGATCGATCGACCCCCTGGCCCGGATGAACGAGCGGGGGCTACTGGGGCGGGACGTGGCGTCCCTTGTGCGGGATCTGGCGACGGGCCGGCCGGCGGCGGTCGCGGCACTTCGGGCGCTGACGGCGGAGCAGCTTCAGCGCGGTGGTGAGCACGACGAGGCCGGACCAATCACGGTCTCGGACCTTGTCCACCAGTGGGCGTACCACGACCTGATGCACCTGAAGCAGGCGGCATCGATCCTGCAAGCGCCGCTCGTGGCGGGCATGGGGAACACGCGGAAGTTCTATGACCTCTGACGGCGCGGCCGCGTCCCTGTAGACTCTGTGCATGTTTCAGACCCGGCCCACGGCGGAGGTGCTGCGAGGGCGGCTTTTCACCGGGCTCGGCGTGTTCGCCGGGCTGCTGACGTTCGGCACCGCCGGGTACATGGCGATCGAGCGGTGGTCGTTTTTCGACGCGCTGTTCATGACAGTGACGACGGTCACGACCGTCGGCTACCGTGAGGTCAGGCCGCTCGATACCGAAGGCCGGATCTTCACGATCCTTCTGGTACTCTTCGGCGTTGGAACGGCGTTCTATCTGCTCACGACGTTCGTGGCGTTCGTGATCGAAGGCGATCTGGGCGCCGCGCTGGGGCTGACGCGCATGAAGAGCCGCATCGAGCAGTTGAGCGACCACTACATCCTCTGCGGCTTCGGGCGCGTGGGCGAGGAGATCGCGCGGGAGTTCGCCGAACGCGGCTTGCCGTTCGTGGTCGTCGAGAACAACCCGGACACAACGCCACACGCGGTCGAGGCCGGGTACCTGCTGGTCGAAGGCGACGCGACGTCCGACGAGATGCTGGAGCAGGCGGGCGTGCGCCGGGCGAAGGTGCTGCTGGCGGCCAGCGACTCCGACTCGGGGAACACGTACATCACGCTCACGGCGAAGGCGCTGAACCCGGACATCTTCGTGGTGGCGCGCGCGGGCAAACGGGGGAGCGAGTCACGCGCGGTGCGGGCGGGGGCGGACCGGGTGATCTCGCCGTACGTGCTGAGCGGCCGAAGGATGGCGCTCTCGGCGATCCAGCCGAACATGGTTGACTTCATCGAGACGCTCGCTATTCGCAACGCTGACCAGATCCTCGCGGAGATCGAAGT
>DATECV010000219.1:0-13487 GCA_035286725.1 Dehalococcoidia bacterium
GCCGCAACACGCGGCTTCCGGCGCTCGCGGGATCAAGCCGGCGGTATGTCTCTGTGGCACTTTCCGTCGCCTCGCGACGCCCTGCCGTTAGCAGGCACCCTGCCCTGTGGAGTTCGGACTTTCCTCTCCCTTTCGGGAGCGGCCACCCGGCCCGCTGGCACTCTCAGTATAGGGGACGTGAGAGGTGAGAGCCTTATCAGAGGCGTTGGGTGTTCTTGAAGTGGAGTTTGGCGTAGTCGGCGAGGGCTTCGCGTCCCTTGGCTGCGATGAGGGTGCGGGCGGTGGCGTCGACGGGCGCGCCGGCACCTTTGGGGAGGGGGAGGCCGACTCTTGCGCTGAGCTGGTCCAGGCGGAGGAGGAATTCGGCGCGGGCGAGGATGGAGGCGGCGGCGACGGCGGGGTCGCGCTCGGCGCGCGGCATCTGCACGAGGCGGAGCTCGCGGCCCTTGCGGAAGAGGGCGTCGCGGATGAGCGACTCGTCGCCGAACTGGTCGGCGACGGCGGCGGTGGCGCCAGGCGCGCGCTCGGCGACGTTCTCGATGGCGCGGGCGTGGGCCCAGGCGAGGACGCGGTTGACGCTGCGCATCTTCTCCCAGAGCTCGTTGTAGCGCGGGGGCATGATGGCGATGACCTCGTTGGGGAAGGCGCCGCGGACTTCGGAGGCCAGGGCGATGGCGGTCCTGTCGGTGAGGGCTTTGCTGTCGCGGACGCCGAGGGCATCGAGGACGCGCCAGTTTTCGGCGGTGAGGGCGACAGCGGCGACGACGAGGGGGCCGAAGTATTCGCCCTTGCCGCTCTCGTCGCTGCCGATCCAGCACTGCGTATCGGGCAGCACCGGTTCGATCGCGGTGGACGGCGATTTCTTCGAGGACGGGGCGGAGGCGGTGCCGCCGAGGAGGGCCGCGATGGCATCGGCCTCCGGGCTATCCGCGCGGTCGAAGACGACCTTCGTGACGCCGCCCCCGCCTTTTGACGACGGGTAGACGTTGAGGCTGGCGGCGCCGGAGGGCAGGGTGATGCGGAGGCGGGCGCCGTTCTGGAGGGGCAGGCGCTCGAAGGAGCCGCCCGTCTCGGCGACGTGGGACTGGAGGGCGGCGATGACGGACTCGGCTGGTTTGGTGACGGTAATGTTCTTCGCGGCCATGCCTACGCCGTCCCCGTCACAGACGGCCTCACGGGCGGAGGACGACGGCGACGCCGTCATCGTTGACTTCGATGCGGGCGATGACGTCGCGGAGGGTGGACTGGCGCTGGTCGAAGGCGAGGGTGTCCCAGCCATCGAGGAGCTGGGCGACGGCCTGCACGCGGGCGCGGGTGCGCTCGGCGGCGTTGATGTGCTCATCGAGGCGGCGCTCGACGGTCTCGAGGGCGTCCTCCGAGGACAGGCGGTCGGCGGCGGCCTGGACGCTGAGCTTGCGCATGTTGTCGCGGGTGATGCGGCCGCGGGAGGCGGCGTCGACGTAGCTCTCGAGCCGGCGGTCGATGGAACGGAGGCGGGAGCGGAGACGGTCGGCCTCGGCCTTCTGCTCGGCGAGGACGGCGGCGCCATCGCCGGCCTGGGGGAAGCCACAGCCGTCCTTCGCGAACATGCGGGCCAGCTCATCGCGGACGTTGGTCTCGAGCGCGTCGGCGCGGCGGGTGTGGTAGCCGCAGAGGCTCTGGTTGGTGCGGGATTCGCACTGGTAGTAGCGGTAGGAGTTGGAGACAGTCTCGCCGCTCTGGCGTTTCCAGGACTGTTTGCGGCTGACGCCGATGAGCTTGTTGTTGCAGTAGCTGCACTGGGCGATGCCGGAGAGGAGGAACTGCGAGGCGACGCGGGGAGAGTAGCTGGTGCGGCGGGCGTTCAGGCGGTCCTGCACGAGGTGAAAATCGTCGGCAGTGACAAGGGAGGGGTGGGTGCCACTGACGTGGACGTTGAAGCGGGAGTAGGTGCCGAGATAGGCGCGGTTGCGGAGGATGTCACGGATGCTGACCATGCTCCAGTTGCCGCCGCGGCGGGTCTTGAGGGCCTCCTCGTTGAGGCGGCGGGCGATGAGGCGGATGCCCATGTCCTCGTGCAGGTAGAGACGGAAGATGTAGCGGACGACAACGGCCTCTTCGGGCACGAGCTCAAGGCGGCGGCGGGCGCCGACCTTGTAGCCGTAGGGCGGGCGGCCGAGGACTTCGCCCTTCACGGCCTTACGGCGCATGGCGGCACGGACGCGGTCGCTGAGGCGGCCGTTGGAGCCATCGGTTGTCCAGGCGGCCATCAAGGCGGTCTCGGCGTCCTTTCCGCCGGCGATGGGAGTGACCTGCGCGCCGAGGCCTTCGAGCTGGAAGATGCGGACGGCGGCGTCGCGCAGGTCGTGGCCGAGCGACTGGATCGAAACGACGACCACGACGACGAAGCCGTGATCGCGCTGGCGCAGGAAGCTGACGAGCTGGCGGAAGCCGGGCGCGTGGCCGTTGGTGCTGGGGGCATCGGCGAAGGTGCCGGCCACCTCGAAGCCCTGGCTCTCGCAGAAGTCAAGGAAGGCCTTGTTCTGCTCGGCCAGGGTCTGTCCGCCGCGCGCGGCTTCGCGGAAGTATCCGACGGCCCTCATGTTATGTATACAAAATGCGCTCGCAGTTGGGGCACTGCACGAGCACATTCCCTGCCCTCGCCCGATTCACGGCACTGACCGGAAGGGAGATCCGGCAGCCGAGACACAGATTGCGGTCCAGCTTCGCGACGCCCCGGCCCTGGTGGACCCTGCGGATGTGGTCGTAGCGGGCCAGCAGTTCCGGGTCGATGGCGGCGGCCTGCTGGAGGCGCTCCGCCTCGAACGCGGCGATTTCCGCGGTGGCCTGGTCGATCCGATCGTGCAGCGCGGTCTGCTCGTCACGCCACGCCTGTTCGAGGGCGGCGAGCTCCGTCTCGGCGGCGCGCAGATCGCCCTGCGCCGTCTCGGCGGCGGCGAGCGCCTCGAGGTCGCGATCTTCGACGGACGACAGGTGACGCTTGAGCTGATCGATGTCGGCCTGCAGATCCGCGAGCTCTTTGGGGTTCTTGATCGATCCGCTGTAGAGCTTCTGCTCGGCGGGCGCGATCTTCGCGCGCAACGCGTCGGCCTCGAGATCGACGTCCTTCTGCGACGCCTCGGCGGTGCGCGCGATCGCGCGCAACTCATCGACGCGCACGCGCAGCGCGACGATCACTTCGGTTTCGCCGAGACGCGCATCGGCATCGGCGAGCGACGCGCGACGGGTGTCGAGCGCGAGGTCCGTTTCCTGCAGCCGGACGAGATCGCTGAGGCGTGACATCGACAGAGTGGCCACCATGTCCGCTCCACCACGGCACTCCGGCGCGCACGAACGGGCGCGAACCGGCGTGGGGATAACGCAAGGACGGATCAAGTTACGCGAAGAGAATCAGGACGCCGTTGCGATTATAGGCGATCGGCGGCGCTATGCGGCAACAGGGAATACGCAGGATTGACCGGCCGGAGCGTCCGCCGATACGCTGAATGCACCACCCGAGGTGGATCCCACATGCTCTACAACGTTTCATCCATCCTGAAGGAACACACGGGCGCCTCCCGCGAGGACGACGTCGACGACGACGTGCAGATCGACGGCGAAACGCACCATCTGACCGGGCACGTGCGCCTGGACCGGACGCCGCGCGGGATCCTGGTACGCGCGCAACTGCAGGGTCACATCGACGCAACGTGCAGCCGGTGCCTGCAGCCGGCGACGCTGCCGATCGACATGAGGATCGAGGAAGAGTTCATCCCGACGATCGACGTGATCACGGGCGTGCGCGAGGAGACGCAAGAAGGCGAAGAAGACGCGTATCGCATCACTCTGCGACACGAGCTGGACCTGCGCGAAGCGGTGCGACAGTACTGGGCGATGGCGTTGCCGATGGCGCCGGTGTGCCGCGAAGACTGCGCGGGGTTGTGTCCGTTGTGCGGCAAAGAGATGAGCGCGGACCACGCGTGCGCGGAGCAGCCGGTGGACGAGCGGTGGGCCAAGCTGGCGCGGCTGCGCGAGGCGAAGGGCGCCGGGTAGCCCGGCGAGCGAGCGTCGGGTAGACTATCGCGAACCCGAGAGAGGAGCCGCAGTCCGTTGCCACCACTGCCAAAGAGGAAGTACCCGAAGGCGCGCCAGGGGAAGCGCCGCAGCCACATGGCGTTGAAGCCCACTGGCCTGACGACGTGTCCCCAGTGCCGCGCCGCACGCCTGCCCCACACCGCCTGCCCGAGCTGCGGGTTCTACCGCCGCGCCGGCGCCGTGGCGATCAAGAGCGCAAAGACGGCCACTGAGTAGCCGGGCAGGACGCGGGTTCAACGCCCGCGCGACACCTTCTATGCCAGCTTCGTTCCAGCCAGAGGGCACGCCGAACCGTGACTGACAGTACTGTCGCGTGGGTGTTCCCGGGCCAGGGCGCGCAGGAACCGGGCATGGGCCGCGACATCTACGATGCGTTCCCGTCGGCCCGGGCGCTGTACGAGCGCGCGGACGCGATCCTGGGGCGCCCCATCTCCCGACTGTGCTTCGAGGGCCCGGAAGAGGAGCTGGGGAAGACGTTCAACTCCCAGCCGGCCATCTTTCTCACGAGCCTGGCGCTGCTGACGGTGGCGCGGGAGCAGGGGGCGCTGCCGGACGCGCCGGCGTTCGCGGCGGGGCACAGCCTGGGCGAGTACACGGCGTTGACCGCGGCGGGCGCGATGGCGTTCGAGGACGGGCTGCGTCTGGTGGAGACGCGCGGGCGGCTGACGCAGGCCGCGGCCGAGGCGACGCCCGGAGGGATGGCAGCGGTGCTGGGGCTGGACGAGGCGGCGACGCAGGCAGTGTGCGACGAGGCGGGGGTAGAGCTGTGCAACATCAACTCGCCGGGGCAACTGGTGATCGGCGGGCTGAAGGAGAAGATCGCGAAGGCGTGCGAGCTGGCGCTGGCGCGAGGCGCAAAGCGGGCGATCGCGCTGGACGTGGGCGGGGCGTTCCACACGTCGCTGATGCAGCCAGCCGTCGCCGAGTTCTCCGTGGCGCTGGCCGCCGTCGACATCAAGCCGCCGAGCGTGCCGGTGGTGGCGAACGACTCGGCGCGGCCAATGACGGAGCCGGACGCGATCCGGACGGAGCTGGCGTACCAGCTGACCCACCCGGTGCGGTGGGTACAGTGTGTGGAGTACATGGCGGGGCAGGGCGTGGGGACGTTCGTCGAGATCGGGCCGGGGCGCGTGCTGACGGGGCTGATCAAACGCATCGCGGCGGGGGCACAGACGAAGAACATCAACGGAGCAGGATCGCTGGCATCATGACACGGCTGTTTGACCTGACGGGGAAGGTTGCGCTGGTGACCGGCGGCTCACGCGGGATCGGGCGGTCGATCGCGCTGGCGTTGCGGTCGCACGGGGCGCAGGTGGCGATCAACTACGCGACGAATGAGATGGCGGCGGAGGAGACGGTGGGGGCGATGGGCGGCATCGAGTACGCCATCATGATCCAGGGCGACGTGGCGGACCCCGCGGTGGGGCCCCGGCTGGTCGAGGAGACCGTCCGGGCGTTCGGGAAGATTGATATCCTTGTGAACAACGCGGGCGTCACGCGGGATGACCTGATCCTCCGGATGTCGGAGGAGGAGTGGGACACGGTGATCGACACGAACCTGAAGGGGACGTTCACCGTCACGAAGGCGGCGATCCGGCCAATGGTGCGGCAGCGGCACGGGCGAATCATCTCGGTGGCGAGCGTGGCAGGCCTCGTAGGGAACGCGGGGCAGTCGAACTATGCGGCGGCGAAGGCGGGCATGATCGGCTTCACGAAGGCGATCGCCAAGGAGGTGGCGTCGCGCAACATCACGGCGAACGTGATCGCGCCGGGATTCGTCGACACGGAGATGACGGCGTCACTGACGGACGCCCAGCGTGAAGAGATCATGAAGATGGTGGCGGTGGGGCGGACGGGGACGCCCGAGGACGTGGCGCCGGCGGCGGTGTTCCTGGCCTCGGACGAGGCGGCGTACATCACGGGCCACGTGTTGACGGTGGACGGCGGACTGGTGATGTACTGATGGCCACAAACCCACGCCGCAAGTCCCGGATCGTGGCCCTGCAGGCGCTGTACGAGTCCGACGTTTCGCCTCACGACGCGTCGGAGGCCCTGGCGCGGCGGAGCGAGGAGGCGAACCTGACGGAGGAGCAGGTGGCGTTCGCGCGGACGCTGGTGGAGGGCGTGATGGAGCACCGCGCGGCCATCGACGACGTGATCGGGCAGGCGGCGACGCAGTGGCCGGTGGACCAGTTGAGCGCCATCGACCGGAACATCCTGCGTCTTGCGATTCGGGAGATCCTCATGAATAATGGGGCGCCCATCCGGGCAGCCATCAACGAGGCCGTGGAACTGGCAAAGATCTACGGGAGCGACAGTTCTGCTCGATTCGTCAATGGCGTGCTCGGTTCGGTGAGCATGTCGCTCGCAGACAAGACCAGTCCCCGCCACGGCGGGTCCGGAGGAGAGGAATAGCGTGGCAACAGTTTTCGAGCGCGTCCGCAAAATCATCGTCGACCAGCTCGGCGTTGAAGAAGACCAGGTAGTGCCGAGCGCGTCGTTTGTCGACGACCTGAACGCCGACTCGCTGGACCTGGTGGAGCTGATCATGTCGATGGAGGAGGAGTTCTCCAAGGACGGGAAGACGCTGGAGATCAGCGACGAGGATGCGGAGAAGATCGCGACGGTGCAGGACGCGGTGGACTACCTGAAGGACCTGGGGATCGAGGACGAGGGGTGAGGGGCTAGTCAGCTAGTCAGCTTGTCAGCTCGTCAGCCGGTCAGCAGCACAGCCGTTAGCCTGTCAGTGAGCCGCCTCTTGTGAGGTGGCTTTCCGTTTGCACGCCGTACTCGGGCTTTTGGGTGGGGTCATGGGCTGGCGTACACTGGCGGTATGAACGTGTTCGGCGTCGGCCCGCTGGAGCTCGCGGTGATCCTGATCGTTGCGCTGGTGTTCGTCGGGCCGGACCGGCTGCCGCGGCTGGCGGCGGACCTGGCGCGGACCCTGCGGGAGATCCGCAAGTACACGAGCGGGCTGGCGGCGGAGTTCAACGAAGTGATCAAGGACGTGGAGAAGGAGACGGCGGGCGAGAAGAACGTCTGGAAAGAGGTATCGGAGGGGATTGGCGGCGCCACGCAGCAGGTGACCGAGGCCATACGGGGCGTGCGGCAGGACATCCTCAAGGCGGACACGCCCGCGGCCGCGCCCCCCACGCAAGGTGGGCCGCTGGCGGCGAACGGAGCCGCGGCGGCGAGTGACAGCGCGGCGGCGGCGCCCGGCTGGGTCGAGATCCCGGATCCGGACGCGCCCGCGGCTGACGCGGCTGACGCGGCTGACACGGCCACGGAGCCGGAGCCGGAGCGGGCTGAAACCGCACCATGACGAGCGCGACGGCACCGATCGAGTTTCCGGAGGACGGCAAGGTCCTCACGATCATCGAGCACCTGGTGGAGCTGCGGAACCGGGTGATCATCACCGTGCTGACGCTGGTGGCAGGGATCGGCGTCTCGATCTATCCGCTGACGAAGTGGTTCATCGGCTTCCTGGTGGACCCGGCGAAGGACGAGGTCGACGGGTTCAAACTGAACCAGTTCACGCTGCTGGACTACTGGAGCACCTATTTCCGGGTGTCGCTGCTGCTGGGCATCGCGATCGCCATGCCGATGATCATGTACCAGTTCCTGGCGTTCGTGGGACCGGGGCTCACGAAGTCTGAGCGACGGTGGCTGCTCCCGATCGTCTTCGGGTGCTCGATCATGTTCCTGCTGGGGATGGCGTTCGCGTATTACGTGGAGCTGCCGCCGGCGCTGGACTTCCTGCTGGACCCGAACACGGAGGACGTGCAGGCGACGATCGGGATCCAGACGTACATCGACACAGTGACGCGGCTGTTGCTGCTGACGGGGCTGGTGTTCCAGTTGCCCTTCGTCATCATGGGCATGGCGAAGATCGGGATCGTGACGTCGCGGAAGCTCATCGGGTGGTGGCGGTACGCGATCCTGGCGTCGGTGGTGGCGGCGGCCATCGTGACGCCGTCGATCGACCCGATCACGCAGGCGATTGTGGCGGTGCCGATCATCGTGCTGTACGTCTTCGGCGTCGGGCTGGCGTGGCTTGTGGAGGGCCGCAGCTTCCTGGGCTCGCGCAGGGCCTAGCATCTCCTTGCCTTGAGGACGGTCCCCGCCGTCGTATGCAGTGCTAGACCCGCCGCAGGACGTGCAGCAGGTACTCCTTGCGATCGAGCGGGTTGTTGTCCGTCCGCGGCCGCTTCGGGACCGTCCCGGCGACCTCCCGATACCCGGAGAAGGCGCACTCCAGCACACCCTCGCCACGCGTCAGCCCCGGCAGCAGCTGCTTCAGCTCGTGCACACGTGCCGCCGGGATCTCGCCCTCCAGCACACAGGCGTTGCCCCGCAGCTCCTGCGTTTCGGGCACAGCACGAAGCCGGGCAAGCACGGGCACCGTCGCGCCGAAGGTGTCCGCGGGGATCTCGAGATGGAAGCGATGCATCGGCTCGTACACCAGCGTGCCGGCCTGCTTCAGCGCACTCATCAGAACCAGCGGCGTGAGCTTCCGGAAGTCGGCGGCCGTGCTGCCAGGGGCGCGGTAGCCACTGTCGATCATGGTCACCGTGCAGTCGGTGACCTGCCAACCGAAGAGGCCCTCCTGTAGCGTCTCGCGGACGTAGCGCCCCATATGGTCGACGAAGGTATCGACGGTCTTGTAGATGTAGATCGGCACCAGCCGAACGTCGACGTCCAGCCGGAACTCGATGCCCGAGCCGATCGGCGCAGGGTCGAGGCGCAGCCCGACCGTGGCGAGGAACGGGTTCGAGCTGATCGGCGAGCTGTTCCCGGTGACGTTTGCCTTCGTCTTGGCGTAGAGGACCTCGACGGACTCGCTGGTGCCGAAGGGTCGTTCAATGCAGACCGTCGTTGTCTCACGAAACTCGACCTCGATGCCGTACTCCGCCGCCAGCGTCTCCTCGATGACCTCCTTCTGCACCTCGCCGTACAGCGAGACGTACATCTCCTGTCGCACGTCGTCTTGCCGCAGGTTGATCAGCGGGTCCTGCTCGGCGAGCTGGGTGAGCGCGACCCGCAGGGCCCCCTTGTCGGCGAGCCGGCGTGGCATAATCACGGTCTCCAGCGTCGGCGGCGCGAAGTGATGGGCGTCCGGAGTCGCCGCCGGGCGTACGCCGATGGCGTCGCCAATCTGGACCTCACCCAGCCCCCACAGCTTCCCGATCTCCCCTGCCACCACCGTTGGGCGCTGCACCGCCGATCCGCGGTCGAACACCTGGATCGCCGTGACCTTCCCCTCGGCCTCGCGCCCGAAGACCAGCCGGTCTCGCGCCCGCACCGTCCCCGAGAACATACGGACGTACGCGATCTTCTCCCCGGCCGGGCCGCGTTCGACCTTGAAGACGGTGCCCGAAACGGGGCCGTCGACGTCGCCTTCGGCCGCGGGGAGCAACTCTGTGATACCGGCGGTCAGGGCATCCACGCCCGCACCCGTGATCGCCGAGCCGAAGAACACGGGATGCACCAACGCCTGCCGGGTCTGCGCCCCGAGCTCGCCGCGAAGCCGGTGGTAGGAGACCGCCGTCTCGTCGTGGACGAACGCCGCGAGAAACGCATCGCTGTGGGCAGCAAGCAGATCGGCCAGGGAGGCCGTGAAGGCAGCGTCGGCCGCGCCGTACGGCGTGAACCCGGGGCTGCGCGTGCCAAGGCCGTACGCCGATCCCGTCGGAACGATCGCCGGCGTCAGTTTCTCGGCGATGTCGCGCAGCACGCGCTCGTACTGCGCGCCGGCGCGGTCGATCTTGTTCACGAAGATGAGGGTGGGAATGCTCAGCCGCTGCAACGTCCGCATCAGAAGGCGCGTCTGCGCCTGCACACCCTCCACCGCGGAGATCACCAGCACGGCGCCGTCGAGCACGCCCAACACGCGCTCCACCTCGGCGATGAAATCCGGGTGGCCGGGCGTGTCGATCAGGTTGACGGTCACGTCATCGATGACGAACGACACGACGGCGGACTTGATGGTTATGCCGCGTTGGCGTTCGAGCGCGAGAGTGTCGGTCTGGGTGCTGCCGTGATCGACGCTGCCGATCTCGTCGATGACGCCGGCGGCGTAGAGCAGCCGCTCGGTCAGGCTTGTCTTACCGGCGTCTACATGCGCCAAAATCCCAAGGTTCAACGTTCGCATTAAGCGTCATGTCCTTCACAAACCCCTTCTGGTCAGACATGAACGTTTGCCGCATTTCGTTTCTCCCTTGGGCTATCGCCTGGTGCGGGGATTGTAGGCGACGGCCGCCCCGGACGGCAACTGATTCGTTGGGCGACTCGGCCGGCGAGCTGGCGGTTCACCTCGGCGGCATCACACTGGCCGCCATCGTCCTCACACCGAATAGGCATTTGTCAGACAGGCCCTAGGCGGGGTTGCCGCGCAGGTGTTCGCGGTCGACGGACCGCTCTTCGAGGCGGAGGCGGGCAGCGAGCTCCATGTTGCCGAAGCCGGCGGCGATCTCGGCGGCGGTCTTGCCTTCATCGTCTCGCAGACGGACATCGGCATTGAAGGCGATGAGCAGCTCGGCGAGCTCGCGGTTGTTGGCGAACGAGGCGGTCATGAGGGCGGTGTACGCGGCGTGCTGGCGGGCGTTGGGGTCGGCGCCACGCTGCAGGAGCAGGCGGGCGGCCTCGACGCGGCCACCGGCGGCGGCGGCGTGCAGGGGCATGTTGGTGAGGAAGTTCTTGGTCACGGCCTCGATCGGGGCACCGCCATCGAGCAGGGCGATGATGGCGGAGATGGCGCCGAAGTGCGCAGCGAAGTGCAGGGCGGTGAAGCCGTCGGCTGAGTAGGCCGTGGCGAGCGCGGGGTCATGCGACAGCAGCGCGCGGACGGCTGCGTCGCCGTCGATGGTGGCGGCCTCGAAGACGTCGAGGGGAGGGCCGGCCTCGATCAGCGTGTCGAGGATGGCGTCGCGGCCCATGTAGCGGGCGAACTGGAGGATCGAGAGCGATGAGGCGTCGCGGACGCGCGACAGCACGGGCTTCCAACGGAGGATCTCGGCGACGGCGGCGGTGTTGCCGCAACCGACCTCGGTGAAGATCTGGGTGGTCTCGTCCATGGGTCGCTCCCTACACATGCCCGCGCAGCACAGCCGGTCTCCTGTCTCCTGTCTCCCACGGCGGCTCTGCGAACGGCGACTCCCCGAAGAACGGCCGTGGGGCATTAGTTGTGAGCCCCGCAGGGCACAGCCGGGGCGGCTGTGCCACAACAGGCGCCTGTTCCATTCTCGCTTGGAAAGGTGCAGGGTTCCAGACCCAACCGCACGCGGGCGAGGCGCCCGCGCTCCATTCTCGGGCGCGGGCAGCCCGGGATGCCACACTGGTCGCAGCAGTGCCACTCGCGGGCGGGGCGCCCGCGCTCCATCTCCCGCCCGCCTCCATCCCGGTGGTTATGTCACCTTGGCTCTTATCGATCATGTGATCGATCACGTGTGCCGGTACTATCTTCCGCCCTGCCGACCGTGATAGAATCGGCCGGAAAGGGTGGCGAGGATACGACGGCGTCAGGTTCACGAGGGAAGCGGGCGGTCCTCACGGGGATCGCAGGAGGCACCTTCAGCGGCCTGACGGGCGTGGGCGGAGGCGCCATCATGGTGCCGATGCTGACCGGGCTGCTGAAGCTGGGCCAGCACCGAGCGCACGGCACGTCCCTCGCCATCATCGCGTTCGTCGCTGTCGCCGGCGTGGCCGGGTACTGGCGCGCAGGCAACATCGACTGGCGGCTCGTGCTGGCCCTGACACCCGGTGCCATCGCCGGGGTCCTGGTGGGCGCGAGGGCGATGGTGAAGGTCCCGGCCATGCAGCTGCGGCTGCTTTTCGGGCTGTTTCTCTTCTTCGTCGCCTTTCGCCAACTCGTGTGGAGCGTATCGGCAGGCACGCCGGCGGACGGCGCAACCGGCCTGCTGATCGAAGTGGTGTTCGGGTTCGCCGGCGGGGTGCTGGCGGGCGTGCTGGGCGTGGGAGGAGGCGCGATCTTCGTCCCGGCGATCGTCGTCTTCGGGCTGACCGGGGAGACCGGCGACCCGCAGAAGGTGGCGCAGGGCGTGTCGCTGGTGGTGATCGTGTTCACGGGCACGGCGGGGACGGTCACGAACCTGCGGCAGGAGACGGTTGACATGGCGCTGTTGCGCTGGGTGGCACCGGCCGCGATCATCGCGGCGTTCCTGGCGGCGCTGGCGGCGAACCGGGTGGACGACGCGGTGCTGCGGCGGATCTACGGGGCGACGGCGCTGCTGCTGGGAATCGAGACGGTGTACACGAGCGTGCGGGGACTGCGTGCGGAACGCAGGGTTGAGATAGAAGCGATATGAGCATGGATGCAGCGCACGAGACCAACGTCGAGAAGCGGAACGCGCTTGCGGTCATCGCGAAGCAGGTGGCGGGCTGTACGGACTGCGGGCTGTGCCGCGGGCGGAACCGCACGGTGCCGGGCGAGGGGAATCCGGACGCGCGGATCATGTTCATCGGCGAGGGGCCCGGGTTCTACGAGGACCAGCAGGGCCGGCCGTTCGTGGGGGCGGCGGGCAAGCTCCTGGACGAGCTGCTGGCGGGCATCGGGCTGGACCGGAAGACGGTGTTCATCGGGAACGTGGTGAAGTGCCGGCCGCCGAACAACCGCGACCCGCAG
This sequence comes from Dehalococcoidia bacterium, assembly GCA_035286725.1. GTDB lineage: Bacteria > Chloroflexota > Dehalococcoidia > DSTF01 > JACRBR01 > JACRBR01. The sequence goes on from DATECV010000219.1 coordinate 12,716, forward strand.
GCTGACGAGATCGAGGCGTGCGCCAAGTACCTGGACGCGCAGATCGCGGCGATCGCGCCGAAGGTGATCGTGACGCTGGGGCGCTTTTCGATGCAGCGGTACTTCCCGGGGGAGTCGGTCAGCCGGATCCACGGGACGCCGCGCCGGAAGGGCGACCTCATCGTGGTGCCGATGTACCACCCGGCGGCGGCGCTGCACCAGGGCAGCCTGCGCCGGGTGATCGAAGCGGACTTCGGGCGGCTGCCGGGATTCCTGGAGAAGGTGCTGGCCGGAGAGACGCCCGTGGCCGAGCGGCCGGAGGTGCCGGCGCACCTCAAGAAGGGCGCGGCGCCGCTTTCATCGCAAACCAACACAGCGGCAACGGCCGCGGAGGCCGCGCAGGGTGCGCCCGAATCGCAGCAGATGCGGCTTCTGTAAAGGACGATATGGCGGAACCAATCCTTCGCGTGATCCCTCTTGGCGGCCTCGGCGAGATCGGCAAGAACATGATGATCTTCGAGTACGGCGACGACTGCATCGCCATCGACTGCGGGCTCATGTTTCCGGCCGAGGACATGCTGGGCGTCGACCTGGTCATCCCCGACATCAGCTACCTCATCGACAACCGCAAGAAGCTCCACGCCATCTTCATCACGCACGGGCACGAGGACCACACGGGGGCGCTGCCGTACATTCTGCGGCAGATGAACGTGCCGGTGTACGCGACGCCGCTGGCGCACGGCCTGATCAGCGTGAAGCTGAAGGAGGCACGGCTGCTGCAGAGCACGGACCT
>DATECV010000220.1:0-3050 GCA_035286725.1 Dehalococcoidia bacterium
CAGGACGAGCGTACGCATGGTTGGACGAGCACAAGGGCGCCGTCATGGCGGAGGAGCGCAGCCTCTGTCACAACGACTTCCACCCGCTCAACATCGTCGTCGACGACACCGGTCGCGCGATGGTCATCGACTGGTCCCGCGCCGATCTTGGCGACCGATTGCACGACGTCGCCCGGAGCTACGTCTTGATGTCGCTCGCCCAGGGCGGCGGACGCAACCTGATGGAGCGGGCATTGCTGCTGGTCAGCCGATTCCTCGCGGGGCGGTATCTCGCCGCGTACCGACGGCTGCTTCCCTTCGACGAACGGCGCTTCCGCTACTGGCAGGCAGTGCTGACGTTCCAATCATGGGTGGAGACGGCGCCGATGATGGCGTTGGGGGCCGAGGCGGTCGGAGCACGGGCGGGCGCTACGAGCGGATACCGCCGCGACATCGTTGCCAAGACCAGCCGTGAGTTCTGGCGGTGCACTCGCAACTTCGAGAGCGGCACCTGGCCCTGAACGCCCACGATTGTGCCATCGTGGCATTGCGGCCGGGGTGCCGGGCTCCGTATGCTCGCAGCAATGAACACGTCATGGCCGATGAGAAGCGCTGGGCGGATCAACCTGGCGCACCGGTGCGCCAGCGCGGGAGTGCTGCTCGTCGCCTGGTTGGCCGCCGCCTGTGGCGATACCACTCCGCCGAACGGCGGCGTGACCACCCGGGTGCCGGACGGTCCACTCTCCACGACTACGGCCAAGGTCGGCGCAGGTGCGACGCCCCGCACGGGTGAATCGCCCTCGCCTCAAACGAATGCGCCCGGCTTCATGATGGAGTCCGGTGGCGCCACCTACGCCGTAAACACGAACGGCGAGATCACGCCGATCATGCGCTTCCCGCCGGGGCTCGCCGAGGACACGCTCGCGTACATGCACCAGTACGCCGTGTCGCCCGACGGACGAGCGGTCGCGGCCAAGTGCGCCGACGACGGCACGCTGGTGCTTGTTCCGCCGGCGGGAGCGGCGCCCGCGATCTGCGTGTTCAGGGAAGGCGAGACGGCGGGGCGGGTTATTGCATCGAAGGCCGACTTCGTGCGAGGTGCCGAGATCGGCTTCCCCTGGTCGGGCGGCGATCCGTTCTACTGGAGCCCTGATGGCACGAACATCGCGTTCTACGTGCGTATTGACGAGAGTGCGAGCGACGTCTACGTCGCCGACCTGGCGGCGCGTTCGGTCACGCGCGTATTCGAGAACAGCGGCCACGCGCGGCTGACAGGCGTCACGTGGTCGCCTGATGGCACCCGCTTCGCGATCGCGCCGTTCTTCGATGATCCCGGCACCAGGTCGCTGCTCGTCATCGATCCGGTGAGTGGCGGCCAGGTCGACCTCGTGGCGGGGCTGCCCGCCGAAGCGCGCGTGGGCACCTCCGTGGCATGGTCACCTGACGGTGGATCGGTTGCGGTGATCGCACTCATCCAAAAGTTCGCGGGGACAAAGGACTACGATCCGCGGATCTACGTGCTGCGCGCGGACGGGTCGGCGGCGCATCACGTAGCGACAGCCGGTCTGGCACCCGCGTTCCAGTCGCCACCGAGTTGGTCTCCCGATGGCCGATGGCTGGTCGCGTCGCTCGTCACAGGCAGGCATCCAGGCACGATGGCGAGCATCGAAGCTGCGTACCTGTTGCGCATCGATGACAGCGAGCAGCGCTTACTCGGCGAGAACATGTCGCCGTACGGGGTCGCGTGGGCAACCGACGGCGACCACGCGGCGCTGTGGGCGAACAGCGAGAAGGGCTGGACGTTCGCGATCGGCGCGATGGACAGCGGCGAAGCAGCGCGTCTCATCGACGCGGTGCTGGCGTTCCATGGAGGCCTCTCAGTCTACCCAGTGGTAGCAGCATGGAACGCGGACCAGTCTGCGATCTTTTACAGCCTCCGCGGCTGCGGGCAGGGCGGCTGTACTGCGGGTCCCCTCTACGTCGTTGACGTCGCAGGCGGCGAACCGAGGAAGCTCTGGGACAAGCCGGTCGATCGGTCGTGGACTACGCGTACGAGGGCTGTCAGCGCCAACGTTCCATCGAGCTGACCGTTAGGGCGCCCGGCCACGGTGGCGCCGCTTAGATGGTGCACGATGAACCGATGGTGCGGCTCGCGGCCGAGTTGGCACGCGCTCTACAGAGCACGGAGCGATCCGTATGAGACTCAGCAGCGCCCCTGGCGACGCCAGCCAGGCGGGCAGTTCGCTGTTGGCGTCGCGGTGGCCGTAGCGTTGGGATCGGGCGTGCTCGTTGCCGTTGCTGTGTTCGTTGGCGCCGGCGTGTTAGTCGGTGTCGACGTCGGCGCACCGCCGTCCTCCGGGTAGAGCGACGTGACGCCATCGATATCGTCTTGGTGCAACGAACGCCGGAGGCCGCCGTAGTAGGCGTACATGACGGCCTGCGTGACGGAGGAATGTCCGAGACCGAGAACATGTCCGTTTTCGTGCAGCATGACGCTCTCAACGTCGTAGTCGCTGCCGTTCGTGCGCCAGGAGACACGCGTGTTGAGGGCCATATCGCCTTCGTCGGGGTCCGTCGTCGCGAACCAGGTGACGCCTAGCGTGCAGCGGCCGATGCTGCAGCGGCCGAGGTCCATCCAGGCAACGTCGTTGAAACCGTCGAAGACCTGGCCGCCGGGACATTCCGCCACGAGGGATGGACAGCGCGTGGTGGCACCGTCCCAGGGAGTGACACGGCTGTCGTGCGTGGTCATGAGGTCGCGGATCTGCTGCTCCGTGAATCCCATCTCGGGATGAGCCTGGTCGGAGTGCGCCTTCATGGCGACGACGATGTCCGCGTTATCGGACGCTTCCAGACGAAAGCCGCAGACGCAGTTGATGACGCGCATGGTGTTGGTATAGCACGGAGGGGGCGGGTGGGGGCAAGCGAACACGCAGGTCCGGAAACGCAGGTGACAGGTTCTGAGTCAGGCGGCGGCCGGGTGGCGCGGGTTTAGCATGACGCAGACGCGCTTGATGGCCGAGGAGACGTCCCTGCGGGAGCGCCACCAGCGGTACATCGTGCTGCGGCGG
>DATECV010000221.1:0-19448 GCA_035286725.1 Dehalococcoidia bacterium
TGTACATGGAGGACACCGAACTCTCCACGCGCGAGCGCGGGGCCAGCACCACGTCCCAACCGGCGAGGCGCGCGCGCAGCGAGAGTTCGGTGTCCTCCATGTACATGAAGAAGCGCTCGTCGAAGCCGCCGATCTGCTCGAGGGCGTCACGGCGGGCGATGAAGGCGGCGCCGGAGACCGCGGGGACGGCTTCGCTCCGCACGTGGTGGTGCTGATCCTCGTCGAGGCCGCGGCAGAAGGCGATGCCGGATAGGTGGACGATGTTGCCGCAAGCGTTGACGCGCCGCGGATCCGACGCGAGGAGCACTTTCGATGTGGCAAGTGCCGCTCGCGGGTTGTCCTCCAGCGCGCGGACGAGCGCGCGGAGCCAGCCGCGCTCCGGCCGCGCGTCCGGGTTGACGACGGCCACGTACTTGCTCTGCGACCGGGCGAAGCCAAGGTTGTTCGCGGCGCCGTATCCGCCGTTGCGCGAGCAGCGCACCACGTCGACGTCCGGAAACTCCGCTTCGACGTGCTCGACGGTCTCGTCGGACGAGTCGTTGTCGACGACGATGACACGGTACGACGGATAGTCCTGGTCGATGAGCGCGGGCAGGTTCCGCCGCAGGTGGCCCCAGGAGTTCCAGGAGACAACGGAGACATCGACCACGTGCTCGCCGAACGGCGCGCGGATCACCACGTGGCACTCTCCTCCCGGCGCGTGCGGCGCTCATTAAGGACAGCGAAGATGGCCACCGCTACGACGAAGGCCGGTGCCAGCCAGTACACGCCGTTGCTTTGCGCTGGCCCCAGGACGTTCTTCACCGGAAACGGGATGTTGGCCTGGGTAGCGATCGCGGCCAGGTACAGCCCGCCGCAGAGGGCCGCGCGCATCGTGGCTGAGAGGCCCGTCCGCAGGATCAGCGCGATGGCGACGAGCACCAGCGCGCCGTCGTAGAACTGCGCGTAGGGCGTCAGCGGGATCAGCATCAGCGCGGTGACAGCGGCGCCTCCCGCGGCGCTCGTGCGCGTCCATGCGAACAAGGCGGTGGCGAGCGAGAGGATGATGAGGTCGAGCGTCAGCAGCGGATTGGCTTCCTGCCCCAGCGAAAGCTGGAAGCCGGCCCACGAGATCATCCACGACTGTTGGACCGGCAGCAGGTTGTCGCTGCTGTTCGGCCCCCAGTCGAGGTAGTACGAGACGAACTGCCGCACGGAGTCGGGACCGATCACCGCGAATCCAGCGATCGCCAGGGCGGCGCTGACGGCCACAGTGATGGCCAGCAGCCGGAACCGCCGCTTCCAGGCGAGGTAGGCCACCGGCGCGATCAGGTACTGCGGCTTGATCGACACGAACGCGAGAAGGGCTGCGCCGCGAGCCGGGCGAGTCTGCAGCAGCAGCAGAGACGCCAGTACGACGAGCGCGAGGATCGGCGTGACATGGCCCAGCCGCAGCGCCCAGTGCGCTTGAGGCAGCGCGAGCGGCGCCAGCGCTACCGCCACCTTCGCCTCAAACGGGCGGACACCTCGTTGCATGACGAGCGACAGGCCAACAAGGCTGGCGACGTTCAGCGCGAAGAACACCCGGTACGCGTCCATCTCGGGAAGGAGCGCGATGGGGTAGAGGACGACGACCAGGAACGGGCTGTACATGCCCGGCAACTCGCGGTTGTGCGCGGGCTGGTACAGGTTGTGGAAGTCGGCGGTGGGGCCGTGCAGGAAGCGGCCGGCGGTGTCCGGCAGGAACGCCGTGAGCAGCGCAAGCTCGACGCCGACGACGGCGAGCAACGCATAGGGCACGAGCGCGCGGAGCGTTTCGGCCGTTGTCTCCAACAGCGCGCGGCCACCGTCCACGGCCCTGGCCTGCGTCGCGAACATGCTCGCCCTTCCCGTTGGCGCGCGTTACGCCCGCGTATCAAGTCGGTCACCGGCCGTGACGTGTGGATCGGGGGAAACCCGTAGGCGGGGAGGCGAGGCCGCCGCTTTAGTCGGGGGCCAGTGAGGTGGGGATCGGCGTGAAGTCGAACGTGACGATGGTCTGGCCCGTGCCGCTCTCCAACGTGAGCCGGGCGAAGTGCGTCATGTAGCCGTCGGAGCCGACCCTGGCGAGCGTGGTCACGAACGTGTCGCTCGTGGGCGGATCCTGCGTCAGGCGCCAGCGGGGGCTCTTCGCCAGATGCTCGTGGAACTGGGCCGCCACCTCGGCCGCTTCCAGGTCCGTGGTCCACTGCGCCATGTACGGCAGGTCATCCCCGCGGCCTGCGGCCACCAGCGACATGTCGTACGGGAGCGGTGCGTCGAAGGGGAGCGCGCGAACCACGGCCGTCTCGCCGTAGGGGTTGTGCGCACGGCCTTCAAACGGCGGCGTGCTGCCCATCCAGGCCGCGCCGATAAACGCGACGGCTACGGTGACGACCGACACAACGGCCCGCGCGGCCGCGGCGGGGATGTGCATCCTTGCCGATGTTCGAGCCGGCACGGCGTTGCGAAGGCGAGCGGCATCCAGCACGTCGGGTACATCGTCCCGCGCTCACGCACAGGCCATTAGGTGATTCCCGCATCTCCTCGTGGGCGGCGGCCGTCTGGGTGCGAACACCCTGTCACCCACGGTGCTTGCGCCCCGACGATGTCACAGGGACATATGCAAGGAACGCACCGCACACGGACGCGCGCCGTCGTGCGAGCACTGCTCGCTGGTGCGTTGCTGTGTGCCCTGGCGGCCGGTGTGCGCCCCCCACGCGCTTCGGAAGCGGCGCCGGGCGGCCAGTTTTCGATGAGCCCGTCCAACGTGTACCTGGACCTCGGCGACGCCGTCTCGATCACGCTGATCCTCAACAGCGGCACGGACATCCACGAGGTGTACTTCCAGCTTGCGTACGACCCGGCGGTGGTACAGCTCATCGATGCGCAGGGCAGCCAGCCCGGCGTGCAGGTTCTGCAGGGGCCGTTCCCCGACTCAGCCTCGCCCGGGACGATGCTGCAGAACACCGCCGCGGGCGGCATAATCACGTACCAGTACGTGCTTCCGGGCGCGGACGAGGACTCGGGAACGGGCACCGTGGCCACGGCGCAGTTCGTGGCCATCGGGAATGGCAGCGCCGCCTTCCAGTGGCAGACCCTGCAGCTCGTCGATGCCGGCGGGACCCCGACCGCGGCCACGGGGACGGTGGGGACCCTCCTTGTCGGCGCGGACACGCCCACGCCGGGCCCGACGGACACGCCGACCATCACGCCGGCGCCCACGAACACCGCCGTCGCGACGGACACGCCCACCCCGGGCGCCACGTCGACACCTGCGGAGACCGAGACCGCCGCTGCGACATCCACCGGGGTAGCGGCAACAGCCACCGCATCCCCCGCCGCCACGAACACGGCTGCCCCCACCTCCACGCCGAAGATTACGGTGGTGGCGGACTCGAACCAGGGGAAGCCCCCGCAGTCCTCGGCGGTGGACCCCGCGCAGTCCGACCGTGCGGGCGGGCTGCCCAGCGCCGGTAGCGCCGGCGGTGGCATCTCCTGGTGGAGGTGGATCTTCTTCCTGGCGGCTCTGATGTTCGGCATCGCCGGGTGGTTCTTCACGCTCGCCGTCTACAACGGCAGCAAGGAAGTCGTGCTCGTCGACCGCTTCGACAAGCGCCGGCGCCGCCGCTAGCCACGAACACCGAAGGCGTTCGTTCCTTGTCCTTAGGTCGGAGACAATGATAGAGGTCGCCCGTCAGGCCGCTAGCTGTTCGTCTTCCTCGTTGCGTTCCGCCTGTTGCGCTCGGGCTAGGCCCAGCGCGGCGGCCACCAGGCTCAGCTCGCTGATCAGGTCTTCGATTTGCACCTCGCCTGCCAGGCCGACGAGAAGCGTCCGGTCCACGGATTCGATGCCGACGGCGGTGAACATGTCGAGCAGTGCGTCCGTTCCGTCGGCCTCGGCCTTGACAGGATCGGCCGGTACGGCGGCCAGCGCGGCCATCGTGTCGGCGTCGGCCGCGGCCTGCTCGGGCGACTCATCAGTGTCCGCGGCCGCCTCCAGTTCGTCCTGAGGCGCTTCCGCAACCTCCTCAGCCGTCTCCTCGATGGCATCGGCGGGCTTCGCTTTCTTGATCAGGGCCATCGTGCGACTCCCCCGGGTCCGCTGCCGCATCCGCGGCCACGCAGACCCACGACAGCCGGCAGGCGGCTGTCCTCTGTAGAGGAGTATCGGCGGGATACGGGCTTGCCCTTAGGTGCCGACGCCTAGAACAGCCCCTGGCGGGATGCCTTGGAGAGCAGGCGGTACAGCTCGTAGAAGTTGTTGACGCCCTGCTCGCCCAGCTTCTGGAGCAGCGCGGCCCGCCGGTCCAGCTCCTGGTAGATCTGGCGGCGGTTCTTCTCGGAGATGCCGCGCGAGGGCGCGATGCGCTGCTCCAGCAGGTAGCTGTTCATGTAGCCGGTGAACTCGAAGATGTCCTCGATTGGGTTCCAGCGGAAGATCTCCACGAAGGAGAATGAGTTGTTGACCGGGTCATAGGCGATGATCTCGCTGATGCTGATAATGCGGCGGCCGTGCTTGCCGCTGGGCAGGCGGACGGCGCTGGCGATGACGACGCAGTTGAGGTTGTCGACGTACGTCTTCGGCACGCTGATGGGCGGGCCGGTGACACGCTGGATGAGCTTCTCGACGCTGGACGCGTGGAAGGTGGCGCAGACGGCGTGGCCCGTCATCATCGCCTGGAAGGCGATGTTGCCCTCCTCACCTCGGATCTCACCGATGATGATCTCGTTCGGGCGCTGGCGCAGGGCGGCCTTCAGCAGGCTGAACATGTCGACGCTGCCCCCGCCCTGGCTCATGTTTCCGCGCACTACCTCGCGCGTCCAGTTCGGGTGCGGCACCTGGACCTCGGGCGTGTCCTCGATACTGACGATCTTCGCGTGGGCGGGGATGAACGTCATCAGGGCGTTCATCAGCGTCGTCTTGCCCGACGCCGTCTCGCCCGAGACGAAGAAGTTCATGCCCTGCTCGACGACGAGCGACATGTACGCGGCCATCTGCCACGTCAATGCGCCCGAATTGCAGATGTCGATGATGCTGAGCGGGATGCCCATGAACTTGCGGATGGTGAAGTTCGACCCGTTCTTGGACACGTCGCCGCCGTAGACGATGTTGATACGGGAGCCGTCGGGCAGCGTGGCGTCGACGATCGGGTTGCGAAACGTGACAGGCTTCTTGATCTTCTCGGCCAGCTTCAGCACAAACTCGTCGATCTCGTCGTGATCGTGGAATTCGATGTTGCTCTTCAGGCCGCCGAAGATCTTGTGCTCGATGTAGACGGGGCCGACGCCGCTGCAACTGATGTCCTCGATCCAGTCGTCGGAGATCAGCGGCTCCAGCACACCCATGCCGATCTTGTCGCGGATGATGCGGTACTTCAGGGCGTCGGCCTCGGCCTGCGTGACCCGCAGCTTCGTGGTCCCGCCTCCGCGCGAGCCGAACGGGAGTTTCAGGAAGCCGGCCTCGCCGTCCTTCACCGCCGGCGTGGGCGGTGCTGCCGCTCGGTCGCCGATGTCACAGGAGTCGTCGACCGCCTTCAGCAGCACCTCGGTCTTGGACTCGGGCGTCTCCGCGTCGGCCAGCAGCTCCACGAGGTCCAGCAGCCGGACCTCTACCTCCTCCAGCAGGTCGGTTGTGCGCTCGCCGCCGGGCTCGATAGCGACGTAGAAGTTCCGGGCGTCCGCGTGGTCCGGGTAGATGTGTACGTAGATGCCGTTGCCCACGGGATAGATGAGGTTGGGGTCCTTGATGTCGCCCAGCTTGCGGCTGGCTTCTGGAAAAAAGTCAGGCATCCCGTGCTCGGCCAGCGGCGCGAAGTGCAGGTAGTTCATCAGGTGCGGCGAGTTATCGGCGTGCTCCCGTAGCTCCGGTGAGAGCAGGTTGTGGATGGGGCACTGTGCCTCGCTCCCGTGGACCGCCGCCGCTGCCTGCGCCATGCGTTCTACGCCTTCGCACTCGAAACGGGGATGATGCGCATGCCGAGACCGGGCTCGACATCGAAGTTCACGATGTTGCCGGTGCTCTTCTCCGCCCCGCGCACCTTCGCCACCTCCAGCACCTTCATGAGCTGATCGCCCATCTCCTGCACCCGCAGCCGCAGGTGTGCGTCGCACAGCGAGCGCATCCGGATGAACATCGCCTCCTCAAAGGCGTACGAGTGGATGGTGAAGAAGATCGTCATGCGGCGGTCGCAGAACTCCTTCACCTGCGTCAGGAACCGCAGCGTGGCCGATTCCGGCACCTGCGAGACAAACGACGTGAGCGAGTCCACGAACACGACGTCGAAGCGCCCCTCGAGCGTCGCCAGGTGGTCCAGGATCTCGTCGAAGATCGTGGCCGCCATATCCGGATCGAGCGCACCGGGCGCGCGGTACACGTTTAGCGCGCCCAGCAGGAAGAAGTCGGTGACGTCCAGGTCCAGGCTCGCCATCTGGCGGAAAAGGCTCTGCGGCGTGTTCTCCGTGGTGTACAGGATGCAGCGGAACCCGCTGTTCAGCGCGCCGTTCAGGAGCTGCTGCGTGATCACGCTCTTGCCGGCGTTGGACTGCCCCTCGATGAGGATGAGCGACCCTTCGGGAATGCCGCCGCCCATCTTCTTGTCGATCTCCACGCTGCCCGTGGAGATGATGCGGCGTTCTTCGGAGCCGGTGACCACGGTCATGCGCCGGGCGCCTGCACTGGACACGTGATGCCTCCGTCTTCTCCGCCGGTCGGCGGCGTCCTTGCCGGCTCGCGCGCGGCGTAGCACGCGAGACCCGGGCGGGCCCGGGCCTGTCTATGTTGTCGGCCCCGAACCGGCGTTGCATAGGGGTGTACACCCTCGTCATGTCACGGGAAGGTCTCCTCCCGGGCCCCTCTGCGGGTGATTCTGGCGTTGAATGCGGGCCAGCCCCTAGGCGTACCCCCTCACGACGCGCCCGGGAATAGGGGGCTTCGCGAGTGACGGCAGACCACCCCGGACGGCGAGAATTCATCTCTGGATATGCGAATCCTCAGGACACCCCGCCTGCCCCTCCGGGGACTGCGCCTCCGCCCTCCCGCGGGGCTGGGCGTCCTGGTGCGCGACGCGGCAGGGCGTCCGGGGCCGGCGTTCCTGGTCGCCGCGACGGCAGTCGTCGTGGCGACCGCCTTGGTCGCGATCGCCGTGAGTGTGACGGCGGAGCGCTCGTACGGGGAGCGCGAGCGTACCCGGGCGGCGGCGGAGGCCCTGTCCGTGGCCGAACACAGCGCCTTGCTGGCGACTGGCGACGCGTTCAGCGGCTACATCCAGCTGCTGCGTGACGCCGACGATCGTGAAGTCCGCGCCATCGGCACGCCGTCCGACGTGCGCACGGCCGCGCTGCGCCGGTTGCTGGAACTGAATACGAATCGGTTCTCGGGGCTGGCCGTGATCGGGCTGGACGGCCGCGTCGTGGCGGCCACGGACGGCACGATGCTCGACGCCACCGTCAGCCCGGCGTTCGCGGCCGTGCGGGCGAATCAGGGCAACGCGAATTCGGACATCGTCCTCGATCCGCCCGGCCAGCCGGGGCATGTGGACTACGCCTCCATCCTCATCGACGACACCGGCGAAAAATGGGGCGTGCTGGTGGCGCGCGCTCGGGCCGACAGGCTGTGGCAGACGACCCTCTCCGGCACCGTCGATGGCGGGCAGAACATCATCATCAACCGCGAGGGACAGCTCGCCGGGGGCGTGCCTGCCGGTCTCCTGGGTCAGCCCTGGCGCGGGCGGGGGTTCACCGGCGGCGCCATCCGGGCTCAGGTCGGCGGCGTCGACTCCGTCTGCGGCCTCGGCGCCATCGCTCCGGACACGCAGATCGACCACCAGTGGAACGTCGCCTCATGCCTCCCGGCCTCGACGGTCCTGATCGGCGCCGGTGCCGGCAGCCGTGTGTGGCTCACGGCTATCGCCGCGTTTATCGTCGCCGCGGTCGCCGGGAGCGCGCTGCTGCGCGTCTTCTCCCGCCCGGCCGGCGCCCCCATCGACATGAAGGTGGAGGCTGATGCCCTTGAACCTGAACCAGAGTCAGAACCCGAGGTCGAGCCCCCGGCGCCGGAGCCGGCCGAACCCCCGCCGAATATCGACGCGCGGACGCTGATCTCCGCCTACGAGGAGCGCAACGCTCGGCTCGCCGCGCGTGTGCGCGAGTCGGTGCAGGCGCGTCTGCTGGTGGCGTCGTCCCGCGTCGAGGAGGCAGTGGAGCTGCACGAAGAAAGCCCCGACCTGGCGCGAGTGATGCTCGAGCGGGCGGCGAGCGAGCTGGACGACCTGAACGAACGGGAGCTGCGGGCTCTGGGCCAGGAGCTGTACCCGGACCTCGTCCGCCTGGGCCTGCCCGCGGCCTTGCGAGCGCTCCGCAAGGACGTCGCGGACCTCATCGAGGTGGAGGTCGCCGCCGCGGCCGACGCTGACAGCGTCGACGACACCAGCCAGCGCGCGATCGGCACGCCACGGCGGATCCTGATGTACCGGCTGGTGCTGGACGCGGTAAGGCAGTTCGCGGAGGCCGGACTGGAGTCCTGCACGGTGACCCTGAGCCGCGGGCCGTCGGACCTCTGGCTGTCCGTGAAGGGCCACGGCGAGACCGAGGCGCCTGACGAGGATTCCTTCGCGGCTAGCGCGCTCGCGGCCGAGGCGTACGGCGGGAAGCTCACGCTCGACCACGCCGTGGACGCCGTACAGGTCACGATCGAGTTTGACGAAGCGGCCGGTGGGGCCGAGTCGGACCAGGCGGCGGGAGGTGGCGCACAGGACGAACCCCAGCCGGACACGGAGGATCATCTCGAAATCATCTCAACCGAGCCGGAGGAAGAGGGCGCCGGGGAAGCTGCGTGAGCTTCAACGGGGTGGTCGCACCTAATCCAAATTCAGCGTTATCCCCATGCACGCGTCACAGCCATATCACGACCCTTAACACAAAGCGACCGTTCGGAACGTGAAGGGCCTGCAGGTGGCACGCCCGGCCGGCCCGAAGGCGATCTGAGATGCCGGATGGGCATCGTCTAAGGAGGTGGCGACGCGAGCAACACAGTTCGGGGGAGGGCTCCGAAACGGGAGCATTGCCATTTCCAACAAATACAGGAGGCTTCACGAATGACTCGAATCAAGAACTTTATTCGCCGGCTCGGCGAGCAGCGGGGCATCACGGGACTCGAAACCGCGATCATCCTGATCGCCTTCGTGGTCGTCGCGGCCGTCTTCGCGTTCGTCGTGCTGAGCACGGGTCTCTTCAGCTCCGAGCGGAGCAAGGAGACGGTCTACGCGGGCCTGAGCAAGACGCGGGGCACCATGGAGCTGTCGGGCGCGGTTTCCGCCACGTCCGACGGCACGGAAGTCACCGAGCTCCGATTCGACGTAACGCTGGCCGCGGGTGGCTCGTCCGTCAACTGGGACGAGACCGCGACGGTCAACCAGACGATCGTTTCGTACATCGACGACTCGCTCGAGATCGACGACTTGACCTACGTCACGACCGTCATCTCCGGCGACACCGACAAGCTGCTGGAGCCGGGCGAGCTGTTCGAGATCGCCCTGACGGGTCTGGATGCATTGGTCGAGATCAATGCGAACGACACCTTCACCCTCCAGGTGCAGCCGCCGTCGGGCTCGTACATGGTGATCGAGCGGACGCTGCCTCCCTCGATCGCCGAGACCATCGTCAACCTGAACTAACGGAAGCACGGGAAGCTTGGGCCCGGGGCATGGATGCCTCGGGCCGTCTCTCCAACAGGCACGGAGGCTGGAGATGAAACGGCGCAGGGATGTGCGACGGCTCCTGAAGGACCAGCGGGGCATCACAGGCCTCGAGACCGCGATCATCCTGATCGCCTTCGTAGTTGTCGCGTCGGTCTTCGCTTTCGTCGTCCTCAGCACCGGCCTCTTCAGCGCCGAGCGCAGCAAGGAGACCGTCCTGGCGGGCCTCGCCAAGACGCGTGGGACCATGGAGCTTTCGGGCAGCGTCATCGGCACGTCGGACGGCACGGAACTCACCGCGATCTCCTTCGACGTGACGCTGGCGGCCGGTGGCTCCTCCGTGAACTGGGATCCCGATGCCACCAGCAACAAGACGATTGTGTCGTACCGCGACGGCGCCCTGGAGATAGACAGCCTGACGTACACAACCACGGCCGTCGCGGGCGACACGGATGACCTGCTCGAGCCAGGCGAGCTGTTTGAGATCACGGTGACAGGCCTGGGTGCGCAGACGGAGATCAACGCGAACGATACGTTCACGCTTCAGATACAGCCAGCGTCGGGTGCGGTCATGGTGATCCAGCGGACGCTGCCGGGCGGCATCGCGGAGACGATCGTAAATCTGAATTAGGTGCGTCCGGTGGTGGACGCCCCGGCCGCCGACGCCTGACGGCCGGGAGGGGAAAGGCAGGAGTGCCAGTGGAGAGCAGTGCCGCTCTCAACAGCAAGGTTTCCGCGCTCGAAGACGAGATGCGGATCATCAAGGGTGAGGTCAAGCAGGTCCTCACCGAGATCCGCAGCGCCGTGCTGGCGCAGGACAGCCCCTTCGAGGAGGCGCCCAGCCGTCAGCGTCCGGTGCAGATCGTGCCGGCCGTCGTGGAGGAGCCGGCGCGCGTGGAGATCGTCATGCCGCGCATGGACCATGAGCCCGCGCCGGCCGTACATCCGGCCGCGCCCGCGCACCACGAGCAGCCGGCGCACGCTCCCGCACCCCAACATGACGCGAACAACCAGCCCGTCGGCCACCCTCCGCCTCCGCCCCTCGCCCCACCGCAGGCGCACCAGGTGGCCCCGCATGTCGCGCGCTGGAGCCTGCTGACGGTGGCCAACCTGGCCGCCTGGGCCGAAGAGGCGATTCAGCGTCTGGGACCGCAGCGGCTGGCGATCCTGCTCGATCTCTGCGAGGTATCGGGCTACCTGCCTCCGGAGGCGCGCGAGGCGCTGGGCCGCGTGTCCGAGCTGGAGATCGCGGCGCCGGACCGGCCGGCATCGCCCATGGAAGTCACCGTGCTGCTGCGGCAGCTCGACGCGTTGCTGCAGGGCGAGCATGCGGACCAGGGCCCGCGCCTGATCTACTAGGCAAGGAACGTCTCAACCGGGGACGCTGAGGGAGTGGCGTCATCGATAAGGCAATCACGACCGTCCTGCTCACTATCGCCGCGATCGTGGCCGTCGTCGCCGTGACCAACGCGGTGCTGCCCGCCGTCAGCCGCACGACGGGCTCCCTGCTGGCGTCCTCCAACGCCGTGCAGGATCGCATCGCCAGCCAGATCGAGATCGTCCACGCGACCGGCGAGGACGGCAATCCGGACGCGAGCGTGTGGGTGAAGAACGTCGGCGCGGCGAAGATTGCGCCGCTCGACAGGATCGACGTCTTCTTCGGCCCCACCGGCGACTTCCAGCGCGTCCCGTACGGGACAGACTCCAGCTGCACCGCGCCGTGCTGGTACGAGACCTTGGAGAACGCGACTGAGTGGACGCCCGCGGCCACGCTCCGCGTCACGGTGAAGACGTCGGCGAACCTGACGACCGGCACGACGTACTACGTGAAGGTCGTCACACCCAACGGCACGCTGGATTCGAAATACCTGACGGTGTAGGGGCGCAAATGGAAACCAGCATCCCAGCCCTCTTCGTCGCCGCGATCTTCATGCTCGGCACCGTCCTGGTGGGCCGCGGCGGCTTCATCGGCATGGACAACGTCGGCCAGTCGTTGCGCGCGTCCGAGGCGCGCAACCTGGAACGCACAGGCACCGAGCTGTCGGTCGCCTCGACCTCGATCGACGGATCGGGCGCGAACGTCACCATCACCGTCCGCAACGACGGACAGACGCCAATCGGCGAGTACTCCCGCATGGACGTGCTGGTGCAGTACTTCGGCGAGACCGCCACGCGCTACGACAAGTGGATCGCCTACACCTCCGGCGCGCTGGCGTCGGACACGTGGACCACGGGCACGTTTACCGATGACGTGTTCGAGCCGGGCATCCTGAATCCCGGCGAGACGATGGAGATCCTCGTCCGCGTCAACCCCGTCGTGGGCGCCGGCACCACGAACAAGGCCGTCATCGCCTCGGAGCAGGGCGTGACGACCCAGACGCTGTTCGCGGGGCCGCCCTGATGTCAGCCATGACGATGATCACGCGGGTGCTGCCCGGCGCCTCGAAGAAGGCGCGCCGGAGCGAGGCGATCGAAGAGGCGGCGAACTGGCAACGCCCGACGTCGTTCTTCCGCCCCGCGCCCACCGAGTTCGACCTGATCACCCAGCTCACCTACATGTCGGCGCTGGCGACGGCGAACGTCGGGCGCGAGCAGCTCTTCGAGAAGACGGCCGAGCTGGGATACAGCACCTCGGGCTATTTCCACCGCGTCCACCTCGTCGCCCAGAAGCTGAACTACGACTACGCGCGGGCCTGCCAGCTCGTCGCGGACGCGACCGACAACGAGATGCTCGAAAGCCTGCTGCTGCGGTTCTCGGTGTCGCTGGCCTCGGGCGAGGCGGAGTCGACGTTCCTCACGCGCGAGACCGAGGTGCAGCTCGAGACCTACGCGCGCAAGTACGAACGCGACCTCGAGACGCTGCAGAAGTGGACCGACTCCTTCGTCGCGTTGATGGTGTCGGTTACGTTGATCGTCGTCGTCTCGATGGTCTCGATGATGATCTACAGCGTCGGGACCGTGTTCATCCTCGGCCTGGCGACGGTGATGATCGGCGTCGCCAGCATGGGTGGCTGGATCATCTACCGCTCGTCCCCGGTGGAGCCCAAGACACATAAGCTGCACCTGAAATCGCCGACGCAGGATCAGATGCTCCTGCTGGCGAAGGTCCTGCTTCCCGTCGCGGCGTTGCTGGGTATCGGTACGACGCTGGTGTTCAACCCCGGCGCGGGCATGGTCGCCGCTGCCGTGACGATGGCGCCCGTCGGCGCGATGGCGTTCATCGACGACAAGAAGGTCGACAAGTACGACAAGGACCTCTCGACGTTCCTGCGCGCGCTCGGCTCCATCGTCGGAGCCATCGGCACGACGGTGACCGACGGCCTGGGCCGCATGAACCAGCGGTCGCTGGGGTCGCTCGAACAGAACGTGCGACGGCTGCACGTGCGGCTCCGCTCGGCGATCAAGCCTGACCTGTGCTGGACCCGCTTCGTGGCCGAAACAGGCAGCGAGCTCGTCGACCGCTCGGTCAGCACCTTCTGGGACACGATCAAGGTGGGCGGCGACCCCGACAGCATCGGCTACCTCTCGTCGCTGCTGGCGCTGAAGATCGCGCTCCTGCGGGAGAGCCGTAAGCTGGTGTCGCAAACCTTCATGATGCTCATGATCCCCCTGCACGCCGTGCTGCTGGGCGTGCTGCTGTTCGTTTCCGAGGTCATCGTCGTGTTCGCCGGCCAGCTCAACGCTGTGCAGCAGCAGGCGGCGATTAGCTCCGTGGACGCCACCGTCACCGGCGGAACCGATGTCACGTCGGTGCTGGCGTTCGCTTCGCCCAACGTCGGGTTCATCCACGCCTTCGCCCTGGTCGTCACGATCGTCCTGACCATCGTCGACACCTGGGCGCCCCACGCGGCCAGCGGCGGTCACCACCACCGGGTCTGGCTGTACGCGGCGATCATGATGCTCATCTCCGGTCTGGCGCTCATGTTCGTCCCCTGGATGGTGCATGGGCTGTTCAACAGCGTCGCGGGCGACGCCACCGGCGGCGCGCCGATCCCGGAAATCTGAGCAGGAGGCAGAAACATGGTCGAGCCAGAGAACACGATGTTGCCGCGGCCCGGCGAGCCCTGGCTGATGGTCCCGCAATCGGCGCGGGCGCCGGAGCGCCACCGCTTCGGTGAGCCGGCGGCCGAAGAGGAGGACGAGGACGACGAAGACCTGGAGTTCCTGGAGTCCCTCGCCCGCCAGGCCGAGCGGGAGGCGGAGGCCCAGACGCGCGCGGCCAGGCCAGCCCGCCCGCGCCGGTTCAACGTCAAGGCGGACACCTCGCTGGATGTCTTCAAGGAGACGACCGTGGAACAGCCGCGGCCGCGCGTGTTGCGGAACGTCCGCGTCGATCCTGTGGAGATGGACGACCTGCTGGAGCAGCTCTCGACCACCGCGGCCGCCTTGCGCCAGCGGCGGGCGGCGTAGGCCAATGCCATGAGCCCTCGCGCGAAGGGGATGCTGCTCGCCGTCATGCTGGGATGGACGGCGCTCACCGTGGCCGCGGGTCTGTACGCGGTCGGCGGCCTGCAGGCCGCCGGCGGCTCCAGGCCGTCCAGTCGCGACGCCGTCGTGGCGGCGACCGGCACCGCCATCGCGCGCACGCAGGCACCGGGACCGGGCGCCGGATCCGCCCGCACCAATATGCCTTCCACCCGCATACCCGATACGACCGTGACCCCCACGGTCGGCGTGCCGGGGGAGGGCGAGGGTGCGCCTGACGAGGGCGAGCGCATACCGCCGACGCCATACTCCTACGCACCGCCGAGGTACGCGCAGTCCGCCAGCGGCGAGGGCGACGCGATCGACTCCGACTCGAGGGCCCCGGTGGACGGACGCGACGCCGCGCGCGCGCCGTTCAAGGGCGTCGTCGTCCTGGACCCCGGGCACGGCCGGGGAGATCCCGGTGCGGTCCACTACCTCGCCGATGGTACGGCGAACGTGCTGGAGGCGGAGTCGAACCTCCGGAACGCGACCCTGATCCGCGACGAGCTGGCGGCGATGGGTTACGACGTGTACCTCACGCGTGACGACGAAGGGCGAGGGCCCGACGGCCCCCTGGCGCAGCAGTTCATCGTGTCCGACCTGCTGTGGCGCGCGCAGCTCGCGGCGGCGGTGGATGCCGACGTCTACCTGGCGTTGCACGGCAACGGCGCGACCGTGCCTTCAATCAGCGGTCCGGAGACCTGGTACTGCGGCCGGCACCAGCAGGGGAGCGCAAACCAGCGGTTGGCCGCGATGGTGCAGGCGGCGACGATGGACGCCCTGCACGAGTACGGCTACTTCCCGCCCAACCGGGGCATCATGGAGGACGCGGAGCGGCACCACTCCGGCGATTTCTGCCAGTTCGTCGTGACCCGGGAGACGGTGGTGCCGTCAGCGTTGCTGGAGTTCCTCTTCCTCACCAACGACGACGACGCCCGCGTGTTGGCTGATGACCGCTCGCACCAGTTGCTGGCGAAGCACGTCGCCGCCGCTATCGACCGGTTCCTGACCGAACGCCGCGGCGGCTGAGCCTGAAGGACGCCCGTTGACAAGCGTCCGGCGGCTAACGCCCGGCGCCGTTACACTCCCGCCGTCCGGCCGGTGGGAACGTCCTGGTGGCGGCCGGACACACACTCTCTGACTCCCCGCCTGCACCTGATACGCGGCCCGCCGCGTGGCGTTGGTGTCTGCATGACCGTACTTGCGCGGCCCCACGATCCCTCGCGGCTCGCCCGCCTCTTCGTGTCCAGCGTCCTCGCGTTCGGGCTGGTAGCCGCGGCCGCGGGCGCGATCCTGTACATCATCGATAACGAGCGTTCGTCCGGCGCCGCACCCGTGGCGACGGGCGGCGGCACCGTCGATCTGCCGGCGGGGTTGGTGCAGATCCGCCGCGTCGACAGCGTGGCCGAGTGGAAGGACGCCATGAGGTTCAAGCCGTTGTTGGCGGAAGCGCTCCCCGACGGCGTCGTCGATGCCCCGGCGCTGTATCTGCAGCAGCCCGATGCCGCCGGGCGGCGGGCCGGGCACGTGCGGTACGTACGCGAGGACGGCGCACCCGGGGTCGTGTTGATCGAGCAGCAGGGGACCATTTCGACCGAGCCGCCGGTGAAGACGGCGGAAGCGGCGGGTACACGCATGTACCTGCAGACCATCACCTGCGGGACCCTCGTCATCCAGGCCCAGCTCTACTTCCAGGCCGGGACAGGCGCCCTGCCGCCCGAGTCCGAAACGGCGGCCACCGCCGAAGCCTTCATCGCTGGCCTTCGCGATCAGTGCTGACCGGCGCTGCTCCTCAGTCGTGCTGCGGGACGCAGTAGAAAAAGCCGATGGCCTTCGGCGTGACCAGCGAGTAGCGGTTGTCGAACACGAACGAGTAGTCTCCGTCGGCGCGCGCCGACAGCACGAAGTCGTAGGTGGACGCCTTGGGTGACTCCAGCAGCACCTCGTTGTTCGGCGAGACGATCCGCATCATGATGTCGACCCTGCCGAAGCCGCCGTTGACCTCGTAGGTCGCCCGCATGACCTGGCGGTTGTCCAGGTGTACGGTCGCCGTCGCCGTCGACCGCGCCTTCACCGAAAGGTCGATGGTCGTACACTCCTCGGGCTTGCCGTTGGAGATGGCGCCCGCGTGCGCCGGCGTGCCCACCTCGCCCGGCTCCACCTGGGCGATGATCACCCAGCCACCGACCAGCGCGGCGGGCAGTCCCACGACCAGCAACAGTACGACGAACGCGAGTCGCAACGGCATTCCCCCGGACAGGTATCGGCACGTGCGGGGCAATGCTTAGGGGAGCGCCATCAGGTGGACATAACCGAAGGATCAGACGTGGAGGGGCGTTCGCCTGCCTCCGCGCCGGGAACGCGTTCGCCTCGCCAGCGCGTCCCTAATGAGCTGCCGCGCGCGGCGTTCGCCCACCTCGCCCCGCCCGGCCAGCTCGCTGGCCAGCGCCTTCACCGCGGACCAGTGGGGCTCCGCGCTCATGAGGTTGCCCGTGAACTCCCACAGCCATGTGAGATAGGCACGGAGCTCCTCCTCGCTCGACGTCACGCACGCCGCGTACCGTTCGGCCTCGGCGAAGTCGTCGAGCGCGCCCCGCCGGTTGCGGCGGCCCGACACGAGCCATTCGGCGACGGGCCCCGCGAGGGAGATGACGATGAGCGTCTCCAGTCGGGCCCGCGTCTCGCGCATCCGCGACGTCCGCAGGACGATCTCGCGCTCGCTGAAGAAGCAGCGGCCCAGCGTGTACCGGTCCGGGACGATTGAGATGCCGGTGAAGCGCCAGTGGCGGAGGTAGGCGGCGACGGCGTGCCCCGCTTCGTGGTACGCCGTACGCTCAATCCGGGAGGGCTTTTTGCGTGCGGGCGCCCGCTTCCGCGCGCTCTTCACGCCAGGCCCAGCCGCGCGAACTGGTCGTCCGGTGCCTCGACGGCCTTCAGCGCCTCGCGTAGCCGGTCGGCGGCCTCCCGCTCGCGCGCCTCGCCCGCGCGGTTCTCGGTCTCATCCGGATCGTTGTGCAGGTCGTACAGGTGGTTGCCGCCGAAGCGCCCGTAGGCCCAGTAGGGCAGCAGGTCCCCTTCCCGGAACGGCTGGCGGATGACGGGGATCTTCGAGCCGGGCATGTGGTCCAGCCAGGCGCGCTCGTCGGGCGTGGGGAAGTCGTACTCGGGCATGGCGTGGTGTACCGGCATTGACGACCAGCGGTTGGACCACATGGAGAGCGGGACGTTGGGCCCCTCGGGCGCGCGCGCGTACTTCGTCTCGCCGTCGATGAGGTGTACTTCGCGGCCCCACACGCCGGCCAGCAGGTGCTCGCGCGCCTGGCGCCGCTCGCCGGTGAGGACGGGCCGGAACGAGACGCCGTGCGTCCGGTGCTTCGGAGCGACGCCGAAGAGGTCGACGAGCGTAGAGAAGATGTCGACGTTCGTCGTCAGCGCATCCGTAGTGCCTGCCGGGGTGCCCGGCCAGGCGACCATCAGCGGGATGTGCCCCAGCGTGTTGTAGATGGGCGACTGTGGCTTGCCCCAGATGTCCTTCTCGCCCAGGTAGTGTCCGTGGTCCGTACAGACAAAGACTGCCGTGTCGTCCCACAGCTTGTTGCGGTCGATGGCGTCCAGTACGCGGCCGAACCAGTTGTCGATCATCGTGAGCTTTCCGCCATATTGTGCGCGGACCTGGCGTGCGCTGCGCTCGTCGATGATGCCGCGCTTCTGCGCGGCGACCGCGTACGGCGGCCAGATCAGGTGCGGGCCCTCCCACGACTCGTCGTACATGGAGGCGTACGGCTCGGGCGTATCGAACGGCTCGTGCGGGTCGAACTCGTCGACGAAGAGAAAGAATCGCTCGTGGTAGCCCGCGTTGTGGTCGAGCCACTGTTCCGTCGCGCGCATCACCCGCGGCCCCGGGAAGTCCTGCTCCTCGCGGAAGTACGAGCGTGAGTTCTCGTACGACAGCCGGCCCGCGCTGGTGATGATCGGCTGGCCGACGGAGCTGGGATCGGGGCGCGTCTTCCACGGGTCGGATTCGTGGCCCCGCTCGTACTCCCAGCCGTGGAAGTCGGTGTGGTAGTTCTCGCCGCCGGTTTCGAACAGGTGCGGATGGTCGGAGATGAGCATCGTCTTCACGCCTGCCCGCCGCAGGTGTACGGTCAGCGGCTTCTCCCACAGCTCGACGCTCCCCCACGGCCGCCAGAGGAAGTCCAGCGCGCCGCAAAGGATGTCGTGTCGCGCCGGCATGCACGGCAGCGATCCCGAGTAGTGCCGGTCGAACCGCAACGCGCGAGCTGCGAACCGATCGAGGTTGGGTGTCGCGAACTCGCGCCCGCCGTACGCCCCCAGCATGTGCCGGTTCAGGCTGTCCAGCAGGATGACGATCGCGTTCTTTGGGTGCGGGGGTGTCGGCGCGGCCGCGTCGGGCATGGGACCTCCTGCAGGCCAGTATGGCACCCGCGCCACGCATGCCGCGATGCCGCCAATGCCCCCATCCGCCAGGCGCGTGCCCGTGCTATGCTCGCGCTCGATGCGATTCAAAGCCCTGGCCCTGGACCTCGATGGCACGCTGCTCACCTCGCGCGAGGAGATCAGCGAACGCAACCTGCGCGCGCTCGAGGCTGCGCGGGACGCCGGCCTGCAAGTCATCCTCGCCAGCGCGCGCTGGTACCAGCTCGCCGAGCGCGTGGCGCGCCAAGTGCACGCTGCGCCGCCCGTCGTAGCCTGCAGCGGCGCCCAGGTGCGGCGGCTGGACGACGGCCGCGACCTCTTCGACGTGCGGCTGCCCGAGGGCTTCGTGCGGGAGCTGTACCGGATCTGCGACGAGGAGCGCTGCATCGGAACAGTGGTGCTGGACGAGCAGGTGGTGGTGAAGATGGACAAACCGCCGCCGCAATCGATGGCGCCGCCCGAGCTGCGGTTCGTGTCGTCGCTGGCGGCAGAGGCGGAGGGATCGCCGCGCATCGGGCTGATCCAGGGCGGGGGTGTGGTCGAGCGGCTGCGGCGCGAGCTGGAGCCAGCATGGGGGGACCGCGTCCACTTCATCATCTCCATCTCCACCTACGGCAAGCCGATCCTGACGCTGACCGCGATGGGCGCGCACAAAGGGAAGGCGCTGGGCGTCGCCTGCGAGGACCTGGGCATCGGGCTGGAAGACGTCGTGGCGTTCGGTGATTCCGGCAACGACCTCGAGATGTTCAAGGTCGCCGGCGCGTCCGTGGCGATGGGCCAGGCCGACGACGAGCTGAAAGCCGCCGCGACGTTCGTATCCGCGCGCAACGACGAGCACGGCGTCGCCGTCGC
>DATECV010000222.1:0-6540 GCA_035286725.1 Dehalococcoidia bacterium
TGGCGGAGGGGGTGGGATTCGAACCCACGGTGGTGTTTGGCCACGACCGTTTTCAAGACGGTTCCCTTAAACCGCTCGGGCACCCCTCCGTGGGGTCATTCTAGCGGGTGGATCTTGCCGGTACGGACTCTCCCGAGGGAAGGGGAGCGATGGGGACGGAGCTGTCTCCCGCCGGCGACTCTGCGAAAAGCTTCGTCCCTACGGCATCGGGGATCGGTCCGTACGGCATTGGATTGGTGGACTGTCCTTAGGGGATCGCGCGCGGTGGAGGCAGAAATCGGCCAGTCATGGAGTCTGGTTACTCCGTGGGGGAGCATTTCGGGTCGATACATCTGGGCATGACAGCCAGATTCAGCCCAGTCGCGGGGATGCGGCACCTTCTGCGTTATCCGGCGCGGCACATTCGCTGGAAGATCATCGCGCCGTACATCGTGCTGTCCGCGCTCATCGCGGCGAGCGGCACGTACATGGTCACGCGGCTGGTGGTGGGATCGCTGGAAGAGCGGTTCAACAACCAACTGGCGGAATCCGCGCGGGTGACGTCTGATTCGTTCGTGCGGCGGGAGCGCAAGCACCTGGAAGTCGTGCGAGGCGTGGCGTTCACGGACGGCGTTGCCGACGCCGCGGCGGCTGGAGACGGGGCAGCGCTGGCCGAGCTGGTGAGGCCGATCGCGGCGAACGCAGGCGCGGAACGGGTCGAAGTGCTGGACGCTCGAGGCGAGCGCGTGTTTGGCGAGCAACGGGGGAGTGGCGGAGGCGGGGAGTACGCGGCGCTGGACGATGACCAGACGGCGCGGAAGTCGTGGCCGATGGTGGAACGCGTGCTCTCCGGTGGGCAGGACGAGCTGGGTGACAAGTTCGCGCAGATCGCGGAGTCCGAGGACGGGTACTTCCTGTATACGGCGGGGCCGATCCGGCGCGACGGCGCGGTCGTGGGCGTGGTGTTGGTCGGGAGCCGGCTGTCGTCCTTTCTTCCATCCGCGAAGGGCGAGGCGCTCGCCGATGTGACGGTGTATGGGTTCGACGGGACGCCGATCGGGAGCACGTTCGCGGACGCGGGGAACAGCGAGGAGGTTGACCTGACGCCGTCCGCCGAGCTGCTGGAGCCCGGAGCGGGCGACCGGGCGATCCGCGAACACAAAGAGCTGTATGGCCGGGGGTTCGACCTGTTGTACGGGGAGCTGGTGATCCGAAACGAATCGGTTGGGATCTACTCGGTTGCGCTGCCGACGTCGTTCATCCTGGAGGCGGGCGTGGCGACGCGCTGGCAGATGGGCGGGCTGTTCGCGATCGGCATGCTGGCGGCGCTGGTGACGGGCTGGGTGATTGCCCGTGGCCTGACGCAGCCGTTGTTCCGGCTGGTGAGCGTGGCCCGGGCGGTGACCGCGGGGGACCTCACGGCGCGCGCGGCGATCCAGGCAGACGACGAGGTGGGCATCCTGGCCACGTCGTTCGACGAGATGACGGCGCGCCTTCAACGGCAGCACCTGCAGACGCTGAAGGCGTTGACGGGCGCGATCGACGCTCGCGATCCGTACACGCTGGGGCATTCGGTCCGTGTGGGTCAGCTGGCGGTCACGCTGGGCGAGGCGCTGGGTCTGCCGTCGGGAGAGCTACAGCACCTGGAGATCGGCGGGTACCTGCACGACATCGGGAAGATCGGCGTGCGGGACGCCGTGCTGCTGAAGCCAGGGGCGCTGACACCCGAGGAGCGCCAGATGGTCGAGATGCACCCGAAGATCGGGCTGGACATCCTGGCGCCGGTGGAGCTTCCCAGGGAGGTCATCGAGTTCGTGGCGGGCCACCACGAGAAGATCGACGGCAGCGGGTATCCGGCGCACGTCCACGGCGACGACCTCTCGATGATCGCACGCATCGCATCGGTGGCGGACATCTACGACGCGCTGACGACGGACCGGCCGTATCGGGGAGCGCTGAGCCCGGACGAGGCGCTGGAGATCATGAAGCGCGAGGTTTGGGACGGGAAGCTGGACCAGCGCGTGGTGGAGGTGATGGAGGGGCTGGTGTCGAGGTGGGAACACCGGCGCAGGACCGACCCGGCGCTGAAGGGGTTCGCGATACCGGGCTGGCAGCAGAGGGCGGCCTGAGGTGGCATCGAACCTTGCCCGCGCGGCGGTGGCGCTCCTGGTGGTGGCGATGTGCTTCGGGATCACGACGGCGGCGGCGGCGTACGCGATCCGGCGGCCGCAGGTGCGCGAACTGGACACCTCTACGGTGTCGCGGCTGAGCGCGGACTACTCGCGAGATCCGGACGGCGTGCTCCTTCGCAGACTGGATCAGCGGTTGGTGGAGGACGCGACCGACGACGAGCGGGCGATCGTCGCGCCCGCCGGCACGCCCGTGCGGGTGGAGGTTGTGCGCATTCCGACGGCGACGCCCGAGCCGACCCGGACGCCGACGGCCTCGGCGACGGCACAGGCGACGAAGACGACGGAGCCGACGAGCACGCGCACGGCGCAGCCGACCGCCACCGGCGCCGCGGCGACGGCAACGCCCGAGGCCGACACGCCGACGGTGGCGCCTCCCCCGCCGACTTCGACGGCAGCGCCGTCCCTCGCAAGCCCGACGGCGGTGATTGCGCCGCCGACCGAGGCGCCATCCGCGACGTACACGGCGACGCGCACACGCACGCCGACCCGCACGCCCACGCCGATCCGCACGGCCACGCCTCAGCCGGTAAAAACGTCGACGCCGACGTTCACTTCGACGGCCACGCCGACATCGACCAAGACGGCCACGCCGACCAACACGCCGGCGCCGACGGCGACCAGCACGGGCACGCCCACGCCCACGCCGACGGCGGTCGATACGCCGACGCCGACGCCCACGTCAACCGACACCCCGACGCCCACACCCACGCCTACGCCGACCGCGACTCCCTCGGTGACGCCGACAACGGTCGTGCTGGATGCCGAGGGGGATACGTACATCGGCCCGGGCAACCCGAATGCGAACCACGGCGGCGAGACGGAGGTGCTGGTGGACGGCAACGCGTCGGCCGCCCTGCGTGGGCTGGTGCTGTTCAACGTCTCGAGCGGGGTGCCCGGGAGCGCCACGATCCAGTCAGCAACGCTGACGCTCTGCATGAAGAACATCGTCTCGCTGGCGGTAGGCCGGACGCACCAGGTGTATCGCGTGACGGGCGCATGGGCGGAGTTGTCGGTGACGTGGAACAACATCCCGACCGCATCCGGCTCCGCGACGGACTCGATCGTGGTCCCCCTGACGACGACGTGCGTCGACTTCGACGTGACGTCCGACGTGCAGGCGTGGACGGACGGATCCGCGTCGAACTTCGGGTGGATGCTGAAGGACGCCGAGACGGGCGGAGCCACGACGGTGGACTACGGTGCGCGAGAAGGGACGGCGGATGACAGGCCGCAACTGACGATCACGTTCGTGCCGTGAGGGGCGGGCTTTTGTCTCGTGAATTTCTGCACTAACATGGGAGGCGCACCAACCACCTGCCGGAGGCTTCGCCATGACGATGGACACTCGCTGGGAAAACGTGGATACGCTGCTGGACCGCACGGAGCGGACCAAGGACGAGGGGCTGGTCAAGGCGATCCAGGAGGTGGCGGCGACGCGGTACGGGTTCCCGACGGTGGACCACCCGTCGTACCGGGCGCACGTGAACGTGCCCGAGGTGTCGATGGCGGTGCAGGTGGGGGACGAGCAGATCTCGCCGGACATCGTGGTGGTGGAGCGGCTGAAGACGGGCGAGACGCATCTGATCATGACGGCGGCGGTGGCGAGCCGTGAGATGGTGAACGAGGGGGAGGCGAAGCGCTCGTGGGCGCGATATGCGTCGATCCCGAACAGTGTGTTCTATCTGTACGTGCCCGTCGGGTACGGGGTCATCGCAAAGCGGATCTGCAAGAAGCTGAAGATCAACGTCGAGGGGTACCGGACGTGGCGTTGGACGCCGCGGGGGTTCGAGGTGAACGACGTCTCGGAGCCGATGTCGGGGCTCGCGCCGTTGATGCCGCCGTTGGTGCGGAAGTTGCTGGCGACGCGGTAGGCGAGTTCTCAGTTCTCAGTTGTCAGTCTTCAGTTCTTGCGCGGGCTTGTCCCGCGCTCTTGATTTACTGTCGCGACAGAACAGGGCGCAGCGGGGCTGTCTCCCGCGGCGACTCTTCGAGCGCGCTTACGCAACGCACGCGCCCAGTCAGGCGGCGGGGTCGGCGGGGGCGGGGAGGGTGGTGTCGTGGGGATCGAGGGTGATGCCCTGGTTGCCGAGGCGGCGGGCGAGGTAGGCGAAGGCGATGAGGCCCAGGATGACGCCGAACCAGAGGGTGGCGAGGCGGACGATGACGGTGCCGACGGTGGCGGTGGTCTTGCTGAGGTCGAGGAGTCGGCGTGAGAGTCCGGTGATGCCGATCTCGGCGACGAGGAGGCCGCCGGGCATGAAGGAGAGGGCGGCGGCGAGGGTGGAGATGGGGAGGATGAAGGCGGCTTTGAGCATGGTGTCGGTGCCGCCATCGACGCCGAGGCCGATGAGGGTGAGGTAGTAGGCGAGGACCTCGAAGAACCAGGAGGCGACGCTGAGGACGGTCATGAGGACGAGGCCGCGCGGCTCCATGAGGGTGTAGGTGCTCTCGTAGAACTCTTCGAAGTGGCCGGTGAAGCGCTGGAGGAGGGGGAAGCGGCCGAGGAAGCGGATGATGCCGTGGGAGGTGGGGCGGTGGCGGGAGACGCCGATGGCGACGGCGGAGCCGACGGCGATGACGACGACGATGGGCCAGGTGTTGGTGGCGAAGGCGATGACGCCGAAGGCGCAGATGATGAGGAGGGCGAGGCTGTCGGTGAGGCGCTCGGCGAGGAGGATGGGGGCGGAGCGGGTGAGGGGGGTGCCGTGCATCTCCCTGAGGAGGTAGCTCTTCAGCCACTCGCCGACTTTGCCGGGGGTGACGGTCATGCCGAGGCCGGAGAAGTAAATGAGGAAGGAGTCGGAGCGTTTGAGGCCGGTGACGCCGATCTGCGCGAGGTAGTACTCCCACTTGACGAAGCGGAGGAGGTAGTTGCCGGAGGTGACGAGGAGGATGAGCGGAAAGAGCCACCACTTGAACTCTTCGAAGCTGGTGGCGACCTCCTTGAAGTCTCCGTAGGCGAGGAGGCCGGCGAAGACGACGATGCCGAGGAGCATGGAGATGAGGAGGCGGTTGCGGAGGTTGGCGAGGTTCATCCGGGGGTAGTTTACAGTTGTCAGTTTTCAGTGGTCAGTTCTGGGGGTTAGAGGGTTAGAGGTTGGGTGGAGGTGTGTGCGTGAGGCGGGGGGTTGGTAAAGTGTGAGTATCCCCCAGGGTAGCCAAGTGGTTAAGGCAACGGTCTGTAAAACCGTGTACCGCTGGTTCGAATCCAGCCCCTGGGACCATTTTGTAGAATCGAAATCGGCGTTTGTGGGCGCCGATTTTGTCTTTGTGCGGCCCGCTGACAGCAACGGTGACAGCAACGCGCGTGGACTGCGGTGGACGTTGGCTTTGGCGCTCGGCGAGGATGGTGTCGAACGCGGCGACCGCCTCGCGCTGCATGGTCGGCGTGACATGGCTATAGAGATCCAGTGTCGTGCTGATGCGGGTGTGCCCGAGCATTGGAAGCAGGAGCGGACCTGTGAGGTCGTGCAGACAGACGATGCGACGCCGGGCTCCGCACAGAGCGGCGTGCGGTTCCGCCTCGACGACGGGACGGAGCACCGGAGCCCCTCGTCCGCGGGCAAGCAGGCGATGGGCGGGGTCGCCTGCAACGGCTGGCGGTTCTGGAGCCTGCAGGGCGACCTGAAGCCCGCGAAGGAGCCGAAGGCCAAGAAGGCCAAGGCCGAGCAGCAGGCGAAGGCCCCCGCGAAGAAGGCGGCCAAGAAGAGCGCCAAGAAGGGAGCGAAGAAGGCCGCCAAGAAGAAGAGCGCGCGGATGGCGAGCAGCGGTTCGTACGGGTGCGGCGCCTGCGGCCAGGAGTTCCCGACGATGAAGCTGGCCACCGCGCACGCGCTCACGCACACGGCCGCGTAGCCCTTCCCCGGTCCCTGCCCGAGACGGGGTCGTCGCAGACTCTGGCCTGGACAGAGCTTCGGCGGCCTGCTCTCGTTGTGGTGGATGCGCCTGGGCCCCAGGCCACGGCCCGTCCGCACCGACCTTCCCCCGCAGTTCCACGTCACGATCCACGAAGACAACTCGATGACGGTCGAGCAACACCTGGCTCCCGGGGCCGTCGCTGATGCCCCACGATGGCGAGATGGTGCCGGTTCAGTACCAACCGGCGAAGACAAGCAGAGGTACTGAATTGGTACTCAGCCGAACCTGCACCGGCCACAAGCAAGACGGCGTACGTTGCAGTTCTGCGCCGATGCACGACAGTGACTTCTGCTTCTGGCATTCGCCCGATCACACCGAGGAAGCAGCCGAGGCCCGACGCCTGGGCGGTCTACGGCGGCGCCGCGAGCGCGCGGTGGCTGGCGCCTACGATCTCGATGGCGTGACGAGCATCGGACAACTTCAGCGCGTGATCGAGATCGTCATCCTCGAC
>DATECV010000223.1:0-4134 GCA_035286725.1 Dehalococcoidia bacterium
GGCCGGCGAGCTCGCCGGCGACGGCTGGCAGGCGACGCTCACGGCCCGCCGCGACGGTCACGCCGGCATCGGGATCACCCGCATGGAGGTCCGTATCGAAGGCGCCGCCGCGGACGCCACGCTCGCCGCACTCCGCACGAAGGCCCAGCGCGGCGGCGGGTAGCGTGCCCCCGGCCCTCGGGGTGAGCCCGCCCCTTCCCATCCCGGACCCGGCGATGAAACGCGTCAGCGCTGACGGAGAGGGCCCCTGCATTCCACCCCGGCCTTCCCGATCCGGTGCCGATCGGGTGCCGGTCCCTACCCCCAGGTCAAAGCTGCAACAGATTTTGCAGAACGAGCGTATACCAACCGCCACGGATAGCGCATACTAAGCTCAAGCAAAACTGAAGCCGGTTCATTTTCACGCCCGCGACGCTAGGGAAACCACTATGGCCTCCATCGCCCAATCCAACAGCAGTGAATCCGATTCGCAGTACGGACTGGCGCCGCGCCTCCTGCTGGCCGCGCTCGCGCTTGCCGCCGGCGGCGTGCATCTGGCGATGACGCCGATCCACGCCTCCAGCTCCACTACCGAGGGCATCGGCTTCGCGGCGGTCGGGTGGCTGCAGATCCTTCTCGCGATGGGCCTGCTGGCCCGCCCCACCCGCACAGTGCTGCAGGCGACGATCCTCGTGAATGCAGCCGTGATCGTCGCATACATCATCAGCCGCACCACCGGCCTCCCGTTGGGCGCGCACGCGGGCGAGGCCGAGACCATCGAGGGCATCGACCTCATGACTGTCGTGTTTGAGGGTCTCCTTGTCCTTGTCCCAGGTGTGCTCCTCGTCCGGCCGCGGTTTGGTGCCGGGCTTGTGGGCGGGTCGCGTGCCTCGTTCGAGACGATCGCGATGGCCTCGGCCGTCCCGCTCGTCGTGCTCTTTGCCACGTCGGTGGCCCTCGCCGATCCCGAGCTGCTGCAGCACAGCGACGGCGGCGCCGCGCTCGTCAGCACCAGCGGTGGACACGCCCACGGTGGCACGACGGCCGTCTCCGACGCGCAACTCGTGTCGCTGGCCGAAGACCGCTGCGACCTCGGGCTGAACCCCGCGGCGTACTGGCGTGAGACGACGCTCGCGGGCGTCGACACGCTGATGGGCGGCGAGGCGACGACCGGCGGCCACGGCGCCACGGCGGCGGTGCAAGGATCGGCCGAGCTGGACCGAATCACGGCGCTGCACACGACGGTCGAGGGCGAGGTCGGTGACGCGCAAATGGTGCTGGCGCTCAGCAAGGTCAGTGACGACGTGTACGACGACTGGCTGCGGTGGGTGGGCGCGTCGGGGATGAACGACCACTCCCACGAGAGCAACGCGGCCGCTCCCGACGACACGATGATGGGCGGGCACCTGGGCCCGCAGCCGTGGCACGCCATGACGGGCCAGGCGGAGTGCGACGCGCTGGAGGCGGAGTTGGCGCTGGCGCGCGACACAGCGCTGAAGTACCCGACGGTCGCCGACGCGAAAGCGGCGGGCTGGCGCCAGGTGACGCCGTACGTGGCGGGGATCGCCGCGCACTTCATGAACTTCAGCCTGGTCGACGACAAGTTCGAGATCGACAAGCCGGAGATGATCCTCTACGACGGCACGTCCGACGACTCGCGCGTGGTAGGGCTGTCGTACTACATCCGCCATGATGGCGATGCGGAGCCCACACAGGGCTTCACGGGCATCAACGACCACTTCCACCGGCACATCGGGCTGTGCGTGAACGCGAGCGGGGTCATCGGCGACAGCACGACGACGGAAGAAGAGTGCACGGCGATGGGAGGCAAGAAGGCGAACGGCGGCAACGGCTGGATGAGCCACGCATGGGTCGTCCCCGGCTGCGAGAGCCCGTGGGGCGTCTTCTCGGGCGCCACCCCGATGCTCGATGGCACACTGACGGATAATTCCGGTACCGCTGGCGCCGGCTGCGCCGGCAGCGGCGTCCGCGGCCGCTTCGACCTGAACGCGGGCGAGATCGAGAACACCCCCACCCAGGTCGGCGGCTCCGTCGAGCTAGCCGTCGGCAACTAACGCGATCCTCGAGCGCACGAATAACCAGAGCCCCAGACGGAACGTCCGGGGCTCTCCCCTCTGTCGCCGTTCATTGTTGGGCGGCAACTGGGCTGGCGTTTCTTGGCTCAGTTTGTCTCTAGGCGAGGGATGCGCAGCGTGCCTATAATGCGGCCGTGAAACGACCGAAGGCCCCCAACAACCGGACCATGGATCTCTCCGCACAGGAGCAAGAACGCTACGGAGAACGGCTGCTACAGCTTTCAGGCCCGGCTTCTCTCGAAATGATCGCGAATCGCACCATCAACCAGGATGTCTTCTCTGTCCTCGATTGGTTGCCGCCTGGGTGCGTTGATCTCCTCATACTCGATCCGCCGTACAACTTGACAAAGAGATTTGGCGACCAGATGTTCACGCGCCGGTCCACCTCTTCATATGCGGACTGGCTGGAAGCCTGGCTGCCGGATCTGCTAGAGACGGTGAAGCCATCGGGCTCGGTGTACATTTGCGGTGATTGGCGCTCCTCATCTGCGATTCATCTCGTGGTAGAAAAGTACCTGCGTGTCCGCAACAGGATTACGTGGGAGCGTGAGAAGGGGCGGGGTGCCGCAGGCAACTGGAAGAGTTGCGCGGAGGACATCTGGTTCTGTACGGTTTCAGACGACTACTATTTCAACGCGGACGCCGTGAAGCTGCGCCGGCGAGTTCGTGCCCCGTACAGGGACGCGCTCGGCGAGGCGAAGGACTGGGAGACAGCGGAGGATGGAAAGTTCCGGCTGACCTCTCCTTCGAATCTCTGGACCGATCTGACAGTTCCGTTCTGGTCCATGCCCGAGAATACCGATCACCCCACGCAGAAGCCTGAAAAGCTCATCGCAAAACTGATCCTCGCTAGCTCGCGTCCGTCCGACGTGGTCTTCGATCCATTCCTTGGTTCAGGGACTACGTCGGTTGTCGCAGCTAAACTCGGTCGCACCTACGTTGGCGTTGAACTGGATCCCGTCTATTGCGCAATCGCTGAGAAGCGATTGGCGAACGCAGAGCAGAATCGGGCAATACAAGGCTACACCGACGGAGTGTTCTGGGACCGGAATTCATCACCTTCGTCGCGATTTGGCGAAGCCCTGCGAAGCGTCGATTGGCCTCCTCTCGTACCGAGGCCTCTTTGATGGCGGTTCCTGCCCTCGCTGAACAAGCGCGATCCGAGATTATCGAGAACGCGATCTTGGAAATGATCAACGATCAGCCCGATTTCCTCTCCGCTCGTGCTGCTCGGAGTACGCGTGGCGTAGGCGATGAAATTCAGCTAATTGTCTCAGAGAATCTGGAGAAGATCCTCACCGGTCAGATCGGAGACTATATTGGCCAGTTTGAGAGGCGGGCGATGGCGGATGTCGCGTTCTCTGACCGCGACGGCTTCCACTACGCCGTAGACGTCAAGACGCATCGACTCGATACCAAGTTCAACATGCCTAACCTGACCTCGATCAGGCGGCTTGCCGAGTTCTACGAGAATGACCGTCACGTCTTCGTAACTCTCATCATCCAGTACCTCTTGGATGGCACCAAAGTTCGAGTGGCTCGAGTTCATTTCGTTCCTATCGAGTTCATCGCCTGGGAGTGCCTGCGCATCGGTGCGCTGGGTCTGGGCCAGATCCAGATCCGAAATGCAAATCGCATTCACATCGTCAGAGGATACGCACGCCGCGATTGGATGCTCCAGCTATGCGATCGAGTGGCTGCCTATCATCACTCCGAGGCGGACAAGATCGACACACAGAAACAGTTCTTCGAAGGGATCCGCATGTCGTGGCTCACCAAGGACTAGTTGCGCCCCGTGCCCTTCTTGCTATCCCAACGCCGGCTCCACCAGGATCTTCGCGTGCGCGTCCGGGTTCGCGAGATCGCGGAACGCCTGCGGCACCCCCGCGATCCCCACCTCCCCCGTGATCAGCGGCGCCACGTCAATCCGGCCGTCCGCGATCGACTCCAGCGTGCGGCTGAACTCCTCGGGCGTGTACCCCAGCGCGAACTGCACCGTCAGCTCCTTGTTGATGCCGATCGCCGGCTGGACCGCGTCCG
Source organism: Dehalococcoidia bacterium (assembly GCA_035286725.1). Taxonomy (GTDB): domain Bacteria; phylum Chloroflexota; class Dehalococcoidia; order DSTF01; family JACRBR01; genus JACRBR01. The sequence continues at coordinate 4,116 of DATECV010000223.1, forward strand.
TCTCCATGCACACGCCGAC